>DAOOPX010000021.1:0-10589 GCA_035388465.1 Candidatus Woesebacteria bacterium | reverse complement strand
TGAAAATAATGGTGTTTGGGGCGGCCTTTGACCCGCCCCACCTTGGTCACCAACTGATGGTGGAAACGGTGCTGGAACTGGGATTGGCGGATGGCGTTTGGCTACTTCCAGCCAAACGCCATCCTTTCTTAAAATCGCTCTCTCCAGACCATCACCGGTTGGCAATGCTCGAGCTAATGGTTGCCAAACTGGCTGATCAAAGAGTCGCGATTTCCCAGCACGAACTAAATCAAGATCGTGTCAGCTTTACTTATCAAACGCTTGTTGAGTTGAAAAAAGCCAACCCAGAAGTTGTTTTCTCGTTTCTGATCGGCTCTGACAATCTCGCTCAATTTCATTTGTGGAACCAGTATCAGCAGATGTTGGAAGAGTTTACGTTTTATGTGTATCCACGCTTGGGGTTTGAGATGAAACCTCTTTACCCTGGGATGATTCCATTGAAAGATGTTGAACAAGTAGATACTTCTTCAACACAGATAAGAATATTAGTTAAAGATAGACAACCGATTGGTCATCTAGTTTCGCTAAATATAACCGAGTATATTGCACAAAATAAGTTATACTTACCAGAGTGAATCAAATAAATAACCCGAAATTTAACCCAAGTGAAACCGAAAAGCTCATTGTTGGTTTTATTAATGATACTTTTACCCGAGCCAACAAAAATCTGGCAGTGATTGCAGTGTCGGGAGGAATTGATTCGGCTGTAAGCCTGTGTCTGCTGAGTGAAGCGTTGGGTAAAGAGAACGTATTGGGACTAATGTTGCCATACGCCGATCAAGATATGAGCGATGCTCGGTTAATTTTGGATTTTTGTCAAATACCGGAACAAAACAGGAAGACAGTAAATATTCAGCCGGTAGTTGAAAAAATAGAAAGTTTAGTTTCACCCTTCGATCCCGATTCTATCGGGACTCAGGGTGACAACGTAGCTCAGGGTGACAACGCAAAACAAAAAAGAGTAGGAAACATCATGGCGCGGGTGAGGATGATTGTGCTCTATGATTGGGCGGCAAAACTAGACGCGTTGGTGTGTGGGACCGAGAACAAATCAGAAAAGTACTTGGGATATTTTACGCGGTTTGGTGATCAGGCCAGTGATTTAGAGCCGATTGAACATTTATATAAAACCCAAGTATATGAACTTGCTCATTTGTTACATTTACCCGACCGCCTGATCACCAAACCGCCCTCTGCAGAGCTTTGGTCAGGTCAAACTGATGAAAACGAACTGGGTTTTACTTATACCCAGGCTGATTCAGTGCTACAAAAACTGATTGATGAAAAAATCCCAGCAGAAAATATTTCGTTGGAAAACGTTGACCCTGAAACAGTCAAGAAAATCATCAGTAGGGTAGAGTTTCAAGCTTTTAAGCTCGTTGTTCCCTATAAAGTATCAGGATAAAAATCATTATCTCGATAATTAATGATATTGACAAATGTCACTCTGTTTTTTGTTTCCTTTTTGAATACCACGGCCAAATTTTCTGTAATTAACAGTACATAGGTGTCAGGTAATTCCGGTTTATACACTCGAATAGTTAAAGTTGGATCAGAAGAATTGTTTTTGAAAGTTCGTTCAATTTTGAGAAGTGACTTCTTGATTAATAAGGGTAATTTATCCATTTTTACCTGAAACGCATGAGAATAAAAAATTTTTAGTTTGTCATTAGACGAAGTCGCAATAGAAGATTTTAGTAAGTCCATAGTTTCTTGATATTCATGATTTTCCAACTTTTTAAGCAACTCAACGAATTGCCTATAACCCATAACAACAACATCTGGTCTATTTTTGGTGACAACTAATACTGGTCCTGATTTTTTTGCTTGATTAAACACATCGCGATATTTTCTTTGAATATCTTTAGTAGTGGTGGTATTAGTGATTTTCATAATTTTTCCTTTATATAGAATCATATATACGAATTTATATAAAAACAATATGTGGAAAAAAGGCGTGAAAGGTGTGGGAGACTGACAACTATCGTTTTTATTACTGATTTGTGGCTTGAGTTTTATAAATATTTGCATTAGATTAGGCTCCATGATTGACACTCAGTACAGAAAGCTTCTCCAAGAAGTATTGGATCAGGGTATTCGTTCTACTGCTCAACAGGGAACGGACACGATTTCACTCATAGGTGCCAAGCCGATGCGATTTCGGTTGGCCGATGGTTTTCCGATGATTACTGAGCGCAATATGGCACCGGAGTTCAAAAATGGTAAGCCCACCGTGTGGCAACAAGCCGTCGCGGAAATTATCGCTTTTATCAATGGAGCACGAACACAAAAAGAGTTGGTAGAGTTTGGTTGTCATTGGTGGGAGCCGTGGGTGAGTGAGGCGAAGTGTAAAAAGCGTGGGCTTGAAACAGGAGATTTGGGGCCAGGATCATATGGGGCGGCCTTTCACGATTTTCCTACCAGCGAAGGAGAAAATATTAATCAGTTTGCGCTGATGTTACAACAAATGCGTGAAAGGCCGCACCTGAAGACCCACTTTATCTCTCCTTGGATCCCACAGTACACTGCCAGAGTCAAAGGTAGACAGCAAAAAGTGGTGGTTTGCCCCTGTCACGGTTGGGTGCACTTGCGGGTGTTTGACAACAAACTAGTACTCCATATGTTCCAGCGTTCTGGCGATGTGCCGGTGGGAGTTCCGAGCAACATGATTCAGTACGCGGCGCTCACCATGATGATCGCCGCAGTTCTTGATCTTGAGCCATATGAGTATGTCCACACCATTTCCGATGCGCATATTTTTGTTGATCAAATTCCAGCGGTGAAGCAAATGCTAGAGCGCGAGCCAAGACAATTACCGACAATGACGTTAGCCTCGGTCAAAAAAGATCTTTTCGCCTACCGTTATACCGATTTTGCACTTAGTAATTACCTTCCTCATCCAGGGATTAAGATGCCGGTCGCTGTATGAAAACCGTTAATAAGAGTAATCATTCGAGTTTCGTAGACTTGGATAATGCCCGGGTAGAGGAGCAGAGACAAGTGATGCGAGATATCATTGCCGCTGGACACTGTCCATTCTGTCGGGAGAATTTGGATAAATATCACAAGCAACCGATGCTCAAAGAAGGAAAGTTTTGGTTGTTGACCTACAATCAGTGGCCTTATCAGTTTACCAAACTGCACTTATTGGCAATATATAAAACCCACGCGGAAAAGCTGTCAGAACTTGATTCGGCCGCCGGGCAAGAGTTGATTCAAATGTTGCAGTGGGCGGAAAAGGAGTTCAACGTGCCCGGCGGCGCCTTCGCCATCCGTTTCGGTGACACCAACTACTCAGCCGGCACTGTGGCTCACATTCACGCTCAGTTCATCTTACCCGACATTCATCACCCCGATTACCTGCAGAAGCCGGTGAAGATTAAAGTGGGGAAGACTACGGAGCTTAAGTAGCTGGGTACGCTTTGACAATTGTCGCGCGGTTTTGGGTTTCAATCGTTTTTTTGTCAACTTTAACCTGAATGATTTTTACCCCGGCGCCCTCTAAAAGCTGTTGGCTTTCGAGCTGGTTGTAGCCTTCGGTGAAGTAGAGACGAGCGATGCCGGTGCCGACAATTAGTCGAGCACAATACGGACAAGGGAACGTAGTTACAAACAAATCCAAACCCTCAGTTTTAATTCCTTTTCTAGCCGCCTCAGCAATTACCGCTCCCTCAGCATGGACCGAAGTGCTGACCTCAATCGATGATCCAGATTTTTCCAGTGCTCGTGGATCGCCCAGGATATATTGAGTTTGCGGAGTAGGTGAGTGGTGATTGAAAGCTTGGGAGACAATTTTGCCTTTATCCATTAATAGTGCGCCAACATGGCGCCACCAATCGTTGGAGTTGCCGGCCAAATGAAATGCTTTGGTCATAATTTCTTGTTCTAGTTTGTCCACTGAAATTTGTTCAGAAAACTTAACTTTTTGTTCGTCTCTGACTCTTTTTTTATCCCAACGCAGAAACACTGGCAACAGCTCAATTTTTGTGTGAGTGAAGAATTTTTTCGCTACCAATCGCGACACATCTTCGTCGGGAGCAAACACATTACTTGTTTGGAGATCAGTTAATGAGTTTAAAGTTTTTTTGTTGAGAATGGAAATTGATAATTGGGGATACAATTTTGAAAGTAAGTTTTTTGCAATACCTGGTTTTAGGGTGCGAATATCTTTTCGTAGATATTTTAATTCATCAGTTAATTTACTTGCCCAGTCTGGATCAATCAACCAAAGTTGAGTAATATTTTGAGTTTTAATTAGCTTTATTAGAAAATCTAAATAACCTTCGTGAAAAACTGGGATGTATAAAAGAATTAATGAGTTCATAAGTTTGTACGTGCTCGGCAACATTGCTAGTATACAATAACATATTGTGAGATCCGGAACCGAAGTACATACACAACAATTTTTACTTCAACTAACTGTGTTTTTATCTGGGGCGTTAGTAATGGTTTATGAACTAGTAGGTTCAAGGGTAATCGGTCCTTACTTTGGTACTTCGATTTATATTTGGACCAGTCTAATCGGTATTATTTTGGGCAGCTTGAGTTTGGGATATTACTGGGGTGGAAAACTTGCGGACTTAAGACCAACCGCTAGAATGTTATCGCTGGTGATTTTTGCTGCTGCCGTATTAGTTGGAACAACTTTGCTACTCAAAGATTTGCTTTTAGTGATGATTTACAACGCGATTCCCGATCTGAAGATTAGTTCGGTCGTAGCGTCAGTGATTTTGTTTGCTCCTGCCAGCGTGTTTTTGGGCATGGTGTCACCATACGCGGTTAAGTTAAGTGTCCTCAACTTGAAGGGTTTCGGACAAAAGGTAGGTAATCTTTATGCCCTGTCTACTTTGGGAAGTATTATTGGCACTTTCTTGGCGGGATTTTATTTAATTCCACACTTTGGAACGAGCAATATTTTGGTGATTATTACCGTACTATTATTTGGGCTCTCTATTGTATGGGGCGGTCGGTCTTGGATAGAGAGTAAGCTTGCTTTTGTGATGATGCTGATGCTGGCGTTAAGTTTTGGTTTGAACCGGCCTCAATCTGAATATCTAGAAAACTTTATTGATGTAGACACAGTTTACAATCGCGTCTGGATTTATGATTTTTTTCGAAATGGAGATGAAAATAAGTTGCGGATCATGAAGATTAACAATGAGAGTAGTTCGTTGATGTTTGTAGATGAACCAACCAAGTTAGTGAGTGAGTATACCGAGTATTATCATCTTGCTCGTTATTTTGCTCCTAATTTTAAAAAAAGTTTAATGATAGGTGGAGCAGGATACTCTTTCCCTAAAAATTATTTAATGGAATACCCACTCAGTTCAATGGATGTAGTCGAAATTGACCCAAAATTAACAGATTTAGCATATCAGTATTTTGGGTTAAATAAGGACGAGCGCTTACGAATATTTCACGAAGATGGCAGGATATTTTTGAATAGAGGTAAAGAAAAATACGACGTAATTTTCGGAGACGCCTTTTCTTCACAATACTCTGTACCATTTTCGTTAACAACTTTAGAAGCAGTGCAGAAGCAGTTCAATATGTTGACTGATAATGGGGTGGTGATTATGAATATCATTGGTGCTATTGAGGGAGAAAGAGGAAAATTTTTACGAGCCGAATACTGGACTTATCGGCAATTATTTCCTCAAGTATTACTGTTCCCAGTTGAAGATAATTCTGATGGCGAGATAGTGCAGAATATTATGTTGGTGGCTCTTAAGTCTAGCGAGCAAACTGAGTTAAGTAGTGAGGATGAAGAAATTCAACAAATGTTGCAACACCTATGGGGAAAAAAGATAGATCAAGATTTACCAATACTTACAGATGAGCATGCTCCAGTTGATTACTATGTCAGTCAAACGATTTGAGGATCGAACTCGAAAATCACTTGGTTTGAGTTTATTTTTTGAGTTCTTCTAGGACTTCCACGATTGCTGTTTGAATTTTGGCGGTTAAAGTTTGGCTGAAGTTGTGGGCGAAGCCGATCTGGAGACGGCGGAGCTTGGCGCTGGTAGAAGTAATTGCTTGGCGCTTGAGAACCACCACTTTACCACAATACTGCTCTAACTCTAAAATTTGTTTATCAGTGTAAGTATTTTCGACTGCGATTAAAATGTCAGGACGAACTAGTTTGGTGAGTTGCCACTTGGGAGCATGACGCGGCTTGACCACGACGTGGTCAACCGCTTTAAGATAAGTCAGCATCTCGGTGCGCTCATCCTCAGGCACAACCGGTCTATCAGGACCCTTTCTTTCACGGATTTTTTCATCACTATCAATGCCGACGATCAGAATATCGCCATAGGTTTTGGCTTTTTCCAGGTAACGACAGTGACCAATATGAATCATGTCAAATGAGCCTTGGGTTAAGACAACTTTTTTTTGCAGCTGGCGATAATCTTCAGCCAGATTTTGAATTTTGGAGTAATCAGCAACTAGTTTACGATCGATCTTCACAAGCAGATATTATATAGTAACTTTATATGAACAAATTGTCGGAAAAAAAAGTCTTATTTGAGCAAATGGGAAGTGGTGCGGATCGGATTGGTAGAAACAGGACAATTTATGACGTCGGTTGGCGAGAGTTGGTTGTAAAAAACTTTGTAGCTGGTCTGAGTCGGGCAGTGGGTGGCCTGGTCTTGAATTTGGTGTTTTTCGTAATTATTGGATCATTTGTGTTTCAATTGTTTTGGCCGCAAGCCCAGGCCACCATCGATTCTTTGCTCCAGGCTAGTAATAAAATCACTGGTTTTGAGAGATATATCGAGCAACAACTACCATTTATTGACCAATTTAAGTTTCCTGGTATTCCCGCTAACCCTTCACCGACTTCCACACTGCCTCTAGACTCGTACCGATAAAGCCATTTAGTTAGTGATTAACCGACTCAGTATCACACAACATTTAGCATTGCAAGTATTGAAAAACCACTAGCAGTTGTGGTTTAAGTATTGATTAATGTTAAGAACCGAACAAAGATCACTTCAAATCTCATCACTCCAATTACCGAGTGAGCTCCCGATGATTACAACGCCCCATCTCACAATGGAACGTGGTGTACGATCGGAAAGCATGTCTTTCGATGATTGGCTTGAAATCGTGAGCAAGTGGGTGGAGGCACGTCCACTAATCAGATGGTCTGACAGTAAGAAATACAACATCGCCAAATTATTGTTAGGCGAAATTGACGAACTTGCTATTGAACTTAACAAAGCACAAACACCCGAAGAGTTCACTGAAGTTTGGAAAGAAGCAGTGGATTGCTTATTTTTTGCTGTTAGTTATTTTTCCAGTAATCATATGGAGCCTGATAGCAATTTGATCAGAAGACAAATGAACGGTTGGGATATTTCTCAGAGTCATATTGATTATCTGCGCTCATTAGCCGCTCAAGTAGACGGCATTCATTCCGTGGCAACTTTGCAAAGATTCATTTCTGTTTGGTCAAGCATGGTAGTTAAATTAGAGCACTGGCAGGAAGTTGAGGGAGTGTTGTGTGCCGTGATTGATAAAAACACTAATAATTATCCTGCAGAGTATTTACAACTTCGTTCAAAACTAAGCGATGGACAATTGATAATTTTGAAAAGTGAGTTTGACAAACAGATGGCGTTAGAACATCGCATCAGGTGTCTCCGCACAATTCGTAGCGTTTTAAAAATTGTAAGACCTGATGATCCGGCCGTGAGAACGCAAGATCATAGACCTTATAGTGATTTGATATTAAACTATGGAGTGGATGCGGGAGGTGTTTATGATAAGCAGGTTGGAGACAGTAATTATTATCAGTTATGTATGGGATTAGTATCCCGGTATCGCCAATTGGGACTATCATTAGAAATGATTCTATACCAAGAAAATCGCCCTCATAAACTAGTTCAGCCGACGGATGGAGTACTCCGACCAGGTCAAGACTTGCAGGTTAGTCAAGGTTCGTTCGCAACAGCTCGAACGGTGCAATTGGTTCAATAACATGATTGGGCGCGCATAATTGAGTATTTCTGCTGAATAAAAAGTAAAAAGGGCAGGTGTTATACTTGGGTAATAAAAGATGGAAGTTTCACTGATTGTTGCCACCAGTGCTGATGGGTTTATTGCTCAGGACCCAAGTGTGCCTTCTACTGCTTGGACGAGTAAAGAAGATGCCGCATGGTTTGCCCAAAAAACCAAGGAAATTGGGATATGTATCATGGGCAAAAATACATTTGAGACCATCGGCCGGCCGTTACCCGGCCGGCTAACTGTAGTTTTATCCAGAGAGAAAACACTGTCAGCACCAGTTGAAAAAAATTTGCTCGAAACATTTGCTGGTGAGCCAGAAACGTTGCTTACCAACTTGGCAGAGCGGGGATATGGCGCCGCCGCGATCTGCGGCGGCGCAAGCGTTTATACTCAATTTATGCAAAAAGGCTTGATTGATCGATTATTTATTACCGTTGAACCAATTGTGTTCGGTGATGGAGTCAGGTTATTTAATCAACCTTTTGACAATATGCGCCTCCAGCTGGTGGCTACCCACCCGCTTTCGGCGCAAACTGTGGTACTAGAGTACCATGTGATCAAACCTTAATTTAGCCAATTTAATCGATATTTGGTGATAAGATATTGTCTATGCACAACCGAGATACTGAGTTTCTTTACGAAATTGGGACTTTGCGTTTTATTCAACGCACTTGGAAGCAGTTCATTGGTTCCAACTTTGCCAATTTAGCCGAACACACCATGCGCGTAGTTTGGACAGCGCTGATCATTGCCCGGGGAGAGAAAAAAGCTGACACAGCTAAAATTGTGAAAATGGCGTTGGTGCATGACATTACTGAAAGTCGTACTGGCGATGTACACTATATTTCCCGGCTATACACCAAGCGTAATGAAGATCAGGCGATTAAAGATATATTGGTTGATACGTCGATAGCAGATGAATTTTTAGCCCTTTATCATGAGTACGAGCAAAGACAAACAGTTGAAGCAAAAATTGTCAAAGATGCCGACAATATTGAAGTTGATCTGGAATTAGTGGAACAAAAAGCTCGTGGCAACCCGCTTTCTGATAAATGGGTGCCAATGCGGAAAAAAGTTCGTTCGACTTTGTTTACCGAAACTGCCAAAAAACTTTTTGACGAAATCTACCAAACCGATCCCGATGCCTGGCATATCAACGCTCCCAACCGATTCTCTGCCGGCGATTGGAAAAGCTAACATATAGTCATACTGAGTCCAGATTCTATCGGGATCGAAGTATGTTACCATTATCATCATGAAAAACAAAAAAACTCAAGGTTTTCTGATTACTTTGGAAGGTGGGGAAGGGGGAGGTAAAACCACTCAAAGTTACTTGCTCCGGACCCGATTACTCAAAGCTGGATTCGACGTAGTTGTTTTACGTGAGCCAGGTGGTACGCAGATTAGCGAGCAAATTCGAGAAGTGGTGCTCAATAAACACAACTCGACGATGGCTTACACCACTGAAGTGTTACTCTTTCAAGCGGCGCGAGCTCAGATTTACCGCGAGTTAGTTTTGCCGTCGCTGACGGCTGGTAAAGTGGTATTGATGGACCGGTCGCGCGATAGCAGCGTGGTGTATCAAGGGATGGTGCGGGGTTTTGGTCGAGAGTTGATCGATCAGCTCAACGATATTTCCACCAACAAAACTTTGCCGGATTTGACCATTCTTTTAGATGTGCCAGTCAAGGAAGGATTACAGAGGCGGGTAAAAAGCAACAAGATGGATCGGCTAGATATGGAAAATATTGATTTTCATCAAAAGGTTAGAGATGCGTACTTAGAGCTGGCTGAGGAAGATCAATCAGGACGTTGGCTAGTTGTAGATGCGGGAAAGAGTAAAGAAGAAGTGGAACAGGCAGTTTGGCAAGCTGTGAAAAGTAAACTAAAAAAGTAATTAGTTATGTCAAATTTAGCCAAACTGCCCAAGGCAATTCGTCAGTTAGTTGAGTCTTTTGAAAGATTGCCGGGAATTGGACCAAAGTCAGCCCAGCGCTTGGTGTTTTATCTGTTGCACATGCCAGTTGAAGAGCTGGATAAGTTTGCCGAGAGGTTGCGCGCCCTCAGGCGCGAAACAGTACTATGTGCACGTTGTCATCACGTTAGTGAGGAAGATCCGTGTCAAATTTGTGCTGATTCTTCTAGAGATTCTGAGTTGTTGTGTGTGGTGGAGCAACCACTGGATGTAGTGGCATTGGAGCGCACCGAGCAGTACCACGGGTTTTACCATGTGTTGCACGGACACATTGCGCCGTTACAAAACATTGGTCCGGACCAGCTGTTTCTTCGTGATATTAGGAACCGTTTGACTGGGGCGAAAGAACTGATATTGGCTACCAATCCAACTATGGAGGGCGAGGCGACAGCGCTCTACATTGTTGATTACCTGAAGAAAAACATGAATGCGGGTGATTTTGCTGATCTCAAAATCACCCGCATCGGTCATGGTTTACCGATTGGCGCGGACGTCGAGTATGCCGACAGCATTACTCTCCGCCGCGCCCTCGAAGGCCGTCGCTCCATTGTTTTAGGCACGATACTTTCCGGAATGGAAAGGTAAGTTCGTGAAAGCAGGT
>DAOOPX010000020.1:0-10762 GCA_035388465.1 Candidatus Woesebacteria bacterium | reverse complement strand
TTGGAAGAATCAATCAATAAAGTAGTTGATAAAAACTGCGATACTTTTTGCGATTTGTTTGCAGGAACTGGAATTGTGGGGAGCTATTTTAAAAGAAAAGGTTATAAAATCATTGCTAATGATATTCAATATTACAGCTATGTTTTAAATAGACATTACATTGGAAATCATAAAGAATTAAATTTTGCAAAATTAACAAAAGAAATCCCTGATATAAAAAATATTGAGATAAAAAATAGGAAAAATTTTGTTTGTGATTATTTATCAAATTTAAAAGGAGTAAAAGGATTTATTTATAAAAATTATTGTCTTGGAGGATCAAAAAATCAGACAGAACCACGACAATATTTTTCCGATGAAAACGGAATGCGTTGCGACGCTATCCGTCAAAAGATTGAAAATTGGAAAGAGCAAAATTTAATTTCTGATGACGAATATTATTTCTTGATTACAAGTTTAGTTGAGTCAATTGATAAATACGCAAATACGGCTTCCGTATATGGTGCTTTTTTGAAAAAACTAAAAAAGACAGCACAAAATAATTTAATTTTAAAACCCGCTGAATTGATAATAAACGACCAAGACCATGAAGTTTTTAACGAGGATATAAATAAGGTGGCAGGAAAAATCAAGGGTGATATTTTGTATTTAGATCCGCCATATAATCAACGGCAATACGCAACAAATTATCATATGCTTGAAACTATCGCTAAATATGATAATCCTGAAATTCACGGAAAAACTGGTTTGCGGGAATATCAAAATCAAAAATCGCTTTATTGTTCAAGAACACAAGTAAAAAAAGCGTTTAAAGATTTAATTTTGAAAGCAAAAGCAAAATATATTTTTTTAAGCTATAACAACGAGGGTTTAATGACCTTGGACGATATTAAAGAAATAATGAGCCTGCGGGGTAAATACGGCAATTTTACGAAAGAATACAATCGCTTTAAAGCGGATAAGTCGGAAAATAGAAATTATACAGCAAACAAGACAATGGAATATTTGCATTATGTAGTTTGCAATTAAATTTATGAATACTTTCAAACAATCTGCAATTGAAATATTAAAAAAAGCAAAAACACCTTTGCATTATAACGAGATAACAAAGCAAGCATTGGAGTCTGGAATATTGGAAACTGAAGGGGCAAATCCAGAAAGAACAATGAATGCGGTTATTACTGTTGATATAAATACGAAAGCAGAGGGCTCTGATTTTATTAGAGCTGAAAGAGGTGTTTTTGCTCTTAATCAAAATAAAAAAGAAATAAAACAAACTCCAAAAATAATTGAGGCAGAAAAAGAAGAAGAAGAAAAAATAGTAATAGAGGGTGGATATATAGGAAAAGGTGGCGAGCATTTGGTATGCAGCGAATTATTGTTCAGAGGTTTTAATGCCAGCATAATGAGCGTTGATGTTGGTATAGATATTTCAGCAATAAAAGATAATAAATTTTTTGGTATTCAGGTTAAAACTGCTCGTAAAAATAGCTTTGATACATATTCGTTCCATATTAGAAAAAAATCTTTTGACAGATTTAATCAGGGGAATATTTTTTACATCTTAGTTTTACGAGATGGGTTAAAAAATAGTTTTTTGATTTTACCTTCGAATGAAGTAGAAAAGAAAATTAAAGAAAATGCTATTTTTACCGTCAATAATAATACTGGCTATGCATTAAATGTTAAATTTAGAGACCAAAAAATTTATCTCGGCAACACAGATCACGAAATGAGTTATTTTTTAGATGATTGGAATTTGATAAAATAAGGTGTATAGGTGGCGCGCCAGTTTTCAACTGGCACGAAATTCGGAAGCGAAAAAGGAAAGGTTCAAAAACCCGCCCGCATTCCTCCCCAGACCCCTCCTGCGGGCGGGAAGAAAGCCGAGGCGGGGCAATTCCATTCCCCCAGAAAAATAGTTTGCCCCGCCGAGTCCAAATTAGTTTTCAGGATTTTCGTCAAAAAATGTTCGAACATCAATCAAAAAACACCGCCGAAACTTTGAGTGAAAAAGACAAACAAAGCCAAGATGGCAAAACAACGTTCAATAACAGGCTTTAGCTGGACAAAAGAATCATTCTTAATTTTTTGTCTCAAAACTTCATTCGCGTTAATTGTTGGCTTATGTTTGATTGATTTTTTCGTGTACTTTGGCGCAGTGCAAAAACACCTTTGGTTGTCACCACTGCAATATTTGCTAATCGTCGGCTTGGGACATGCTTTCGTCCGCTGGAAATATCGAGTAACGTTGACACAAGAGTTTGTTAAAACGGTTTTATTAATCGTGACACCGTTGGTGGCGGTGATTTATGCCGCCGCCTTCTTGATCGAAGAAGGCGGCGCCCAGTATCCCAACTACTTCTTTCAAAACTTTGGCGTACAGTATTCAGCACTCCCCACGCTGATTTTCGGATTATTTATGTTCGGCGTCCTGCACGCTACCGTAGCTTTTTACACCAAATTCGGCAAAGTTTTCTACTTCGTCACTACTTTCACATTAATCATTGCCGCTGGCATGCTGAATATGGTCGAACCAGATCTCCATAAATTAATAATCAAAGAAGATGGCTGGGTGGAAACTTTGACAGCGCTGGGATTTATCTTGGCTGGAATAATTACTTTGCGTATTCCTCAATACTCACGCTTATTTACCTCAACTAAAACCCAGGGTCAAATATTTAAAGCACTTTGCATCCTGCTTGCGCTGGCGTTTTTTGTTGTGGCCGGCGAGGAGATCTCGTGGGGTCAACGGATTTTTGACGTGAGTACGCCCGAAGCAATTCAAGACCAAAACCGCCAGGGTGAAATCAACTTACATAATTTGGAAACATTTTGGCCGTATGTTTATCAAGCCTACCTATTGATTGGTTTGTATGGCACATTAGCAGGATTTTGTAGATGGTTAGTGCAAGATTTACTACCCAATAATCAATATCTGAAAAACTGGCTGAAATTGTTGGCGCCGGATTTTTATCTGTTCCTTAATTTTTTCTTGATCGTGGTTTACGTCTGGTTGCGAGAACGACATGGCCCGTGGAAGTTCGTGATGTGGGAGGAAATCAGCGAGCTATTGTTGATCGTCGGCATCGTCACCCACTTGATCCAAGTTAAACATCGATTCGGGCAATTGAGTCATAAATAACACGCTCATCGGTGTTGAAACTCAATTCTGAGTTACAATAGTTCAAGAAAATGTTGTAGAAAGGTTGTGTTATGTTCAAAGTATTAGTGACAGGTGCATTTGGCTTGGTAGGCAGTGACTTAATTCCAAAGCTTCAACAAATACACGGTCAAGATAACGTAATCGCCCTGGCGCGTGAAACTAGAAACCCAGATTTCACTGGAATTGTAGAAACTGGCAATGTTACTGATCCTGCTGTCCTCAAACAAATTGTGGAAAAATACCAGATAGACGAAGTCTATCACTTGGCCGGCCTGCTCTCCGCAGGAGGTGAAAAAAATCCAGATTTGGCGTGGGAGGTGAATGTCGGCGGGTTGAAACATGTGCTTGATTTGGCCAAAGAGTATCGACTCAAAGTGTTCTGGCCCAGCTCAATCGCAGCATTTGGTCCCACTACACCCAAAACAGACGTGCCCCAGCACACGGTGCTTGAACCAACCACCATGTACGGCGTGAATAAAGTGGCGGGCGAACTGCTCTGCCAATACTACTTTTTGAAGTACGGTGTCGATGTCCGGAGCTTACGCTATCCAGGGTTAAATGGTTATAAAGCCAAGCCTGGTGACGGCACCACCGAATACGCCATTCATATTTTTTACGGCTTGATCCAAAATAATCATTACGAGTGTTTCCTCAAACCAGATACCAGGTTGCCAATGATGTATATGGATGACGCGATCGCTGGCACGATCGCGTTAATGCAGGCGCCGAAAGAAAAAATCACTATTCGAACTAGTTATAATTTCGGCGCCATCAGCTTCACACCAGCTGAACTGGTAGCAGAAATCAAGCAGTTCGCGCCTGAGTTCGAGGTCAGTTATCAACCCGACTTTCGCCAACAAATTGCCGAAGGCTGGCCTCAATCAATCGACGATTCTCAGGCGCGTCAAGATTGGAACTGGCAACCCCAGTTTGATCTTTCCGAGATGACTCAAGCACTTTACCAAGGTATTAAACAAAAAATTACTAGTTCCAATTATTAGTACTTATTTATAGCTAACTCAACCTATGCCAAAAACCAATTTTATCCAAAAAATTAGTCAAGAAATCAACCGGATTGACGGAATTAAAACCAGTAAGAGACGCGAAAAATTAATCGAGGGATTTACTAATCACTCCGCTCCGCGAGCAATTATTGACGGGAAAGAGTTTCAAATCTTTAACTCCAACGATTATCTCGGACTTAGACACCATCCGTTACTCAAAGCTGCGGAACACGAGGCGAGCGCCAAACTCGGCACTGGACCAGGCGCAGTCAGGTTCATTTCTGGTTCATTTGCTATCCATCGTCAGTTGGAAAAGGCACTAGCCAAATTCCACGGCAGGGATGATGCTATTGTTTTTTCTTCGGCGTTTGCGGCTAACTTGGCAACTATTTTTAGCTTAATCAAGGGTCAAGCCAAAGACTCTTTGATTGACGACCAAGTGCTAGTTATCTCGGACGAGCTTAATCATCGTAGTATTATTGATGGAATCAGGTTAGCGGGATTAACAAAAGAACAGAAACAAATTTTTCAGCATCTTAATTCCGATTCTTTAGAGAGCATTATCAAAGAAAATTTGGGAAAATTTGATCGCGTGGTGATCATTACCGATGGAATTTTCAGCATGTTGGGCGAGCACCAGGATTTGAGCGCTATTAAACAAGTGGTCGATAAATATGATTCGAAATTTACTAACGGAATTCTATTAATCGTTGATGATTGCCATGGAATAGCAGCTTTTGGTCCTACCGGCAGAGGCGTGGAAGAAGTTTCCAACACTCAAGCTGACGTCCTAGTGGGCACGCTTGGCAAAGGCTTAGGTGCCGATGGCGGGTACGTGGCGGCTGACCAGGTAATCATCGATTACCTGCGCGAGTCAGCCGCCACCTACATCTACTCCAACTCAATTTCTCCTGGCACTGCAGCAGCAGCGCTAGCTGCAGTAGAGCTTCTTGACTCGAGCGAAGGTTCTCAGTTACTACAGCAACTTCAAAAAAACATTGAGACTTTCAAACAAGCAATTAGCAAAACTAAACTTAAATTGGCAAGTCGATCCAACCATCCGATTCAGCCACTGTTAATTGGAGATCCCAAAGCAAGCCAAGCGCTAACCCAAGAGTTGTTTGCGCGTGGCTACCTTGTGACTAGCATCAATTATCCAGTTGTAGCAAAATCTAAGGATGAAATCCGGGTGCAACTGGCTGCAACCCAGACTGCTCAAGAAATTATTGAGTTTGTGGACGTCATAAGCAAGAGTGCAGAAAAAGTTGAGCTGCTTTGATCACAATTAATCAATAAATTCGAGTTGCACAATCTCTGTAACGGTTGCTACAATGAAAGCATCTATTTGTTTTTGGTGTATTTTGTTGGATCTGTATGCGTTTATTAACTAACACTCTTACTGATTTTATCGCTAAAACCCATACTGGTCAGTTGCCGAATGAAGAAAAAATTAAGAACTTTGACTTCGCTACTGCTTACGGACAGAAACCTTATACGGCTAGCTTAGATAAAGATCACGCCCGATCAATAAAACACTATCAGCAATTAATTTCCAAAAAATTGGGTGAGAAAAATCAGCGGATTGAAGTCGAAAAACAGTTTATCACTCAAGCAGGAATTCTGGTTTTTTTTCACCAGATGGTGAAAAAAAACCTCCTCGAACGTAACTCAGGGATCATTGTTTACTCTTGGCTATTCGAAACCGCCGCTCCAGATCACGCCCTTTGGGATAAACCCAAGGTCGTTGCTCAACTACCTACCCCACAATCATTCTTAGCCAGCTTTGATCCTGAACAAATTCATCTCGAAGAACACCACTTTAATCTCAAACGCTGGGAGCTTGATCGAGTTATGTCGTTGGTAAACACCCGCAAAACAACCCGAGGCTGGCATTTTTTGGCAATTATTCATCAGCACAGCGAGTACTGGTCATTTTGGTGGCTACCTGGATATGGAGTTTTTGCCAAAATTTATCCCAACTATCTTGTTTCTGGAAAACTAAAGCTTCGACACGCCCTACCTTTACTGCAAAAACCAGCGCTCAACCCAATTCTTAAACCGAACAAACACCACCAATGGGAGGCGTTCAATACTTTTAATCCCGCGGCATTTTATGCCGCGGGCAAAGTTCACATCCTTTATCGAGCTCAAGGTTTTGATTACGTTTCCACGATTGGTTATGCTACCAGTAATGACGGCGTTAACATTGAAAAACGCCTGACAAAACCCATCTATTTTCCCACTGAAAACTTCGAGGGTAATTATATGCCACCAGGCAAAACCGATCATCCCTATGTTTCCGGTGGAAGTGTTGGCGGCTGCGAAGATCCCAGAGTTACCGTAATAGACGATCGAGTTTATATGACTTATGTGGCGTATGATGGTTGGAGCCCGCCCAGAGTTGCCCTGACTTCAATTGCGCTAAGTGATTTTCTTGATCATCGGTTTTTGTGGGAAAAACCGGTGCTGATCTCACCTCCCAATGTGGTTGATAAAAGTGCTTGCATCTTTCCAGAAAAGATCAACGGTAAGTACGTCATCATGCACCGGATTTTCCCCAACATCTTAATTGATTTCGTTGACAGTCTCGAGTTTAATGGTCAACGCTTTCTCGGTGGAGAACGAAAAATTGGACCAAGGACCAGGGGGTGGTGGGACAGCCGAAAGATCGGCGCTGGTGCACCACCAATTAAAACTAAACAGGGCTGGCTGTTAATTTATCAAGCTGTGGATGACAAAGACGCCAGTCAGTACAAAGTTGGGGCGATGCTCCTCGACTTGGAAGATCCAAGTCGAGTAATTGCCAGATCGAGTCAGCCGATCATGGAACCGAAAGAGTCTTACGAGAACGCCGGCTTTAAAGCCGGCGTCATCTATCCTTGCGGGGCAGTGACTATCAAAGATCAACTGTTCGTTTACTATGGTGGAGCTGATTCTTATGTGTGTGTAGCCACTGCCAAACTAGATCAATTTATCGAAAAGTTGATTAAGACCGGTCACTCAAATCTAGAACTAACCAAGATCGGTGTAACAGTTTAGCCACAAAGTTTTTTATTTATGATCAAACTTTCTTGTCATCGTTATAAAAACAACCCAATCTTATCTCCCAATCCCGATAATCTTTGGGAGGCTGAAGCAGTGTTTAATCCTTCTGTCGTCCAAGATGATGACAAAATTCATGTTCTCTATCGAGCATTATCAGCTGATCAGGATTATCACGGTCACAAACTCAAGTTATCCACAATTGGGTATGCATCAAGCAGCGACGGTTTAAATTTCACTAATCGCCATCAATTAATTGTCCCAGAAAAACCCTGGGAGAAATTTGGCTGTGAAGATCCCAGAGTGACGTTGGTAGAAGATCATTTTTTGATTTTTTATACCGCCATCAGCGCTTGGCCACCGGACGCCTACTCTATCAGGGTGGCGGTGGCACTCAGTGACGATTTGTTAACAATTAAACAGAAACACTTGGTCACACCCTTCAATGCCAAAGCCATGGCTCTCTTTCCCGCCAAAATTAATGGCAAGTATTGGGCGGTTTTGACGGTCAATACCGACAAACCGCCATCCAAAGTTGCTATCGCCAGCTTCGACCAGTTAGAAGACATTTGGTCGGAAAACTACTGGAATCACTGGTATGCCAATCTTGATCAACATGTCTTAGAGTTACCTCGAACCAATCAGGATCATGTTGAGGTTGGGGCGGTTCCAGAACTTACGAACGAAGGTTGGGTTTTGGTCTACTCTCATATTCAAGAGTACCAAAACCCAGAGAAAAGAACCTTTGGTATTGAAGCAGTTTTACTCGACAAGATGAATCCCAACAAGATTATCGGCAGAACCGAAGAGCCAATTGCTGTCCCAGAGTTCGAGTACGAAAAACATGGGATGATTCCCAATGTTATTTTTCCCTCTGGAGCACTGCTGGCTGAAGATGAGTTTCGTGTTTACTATGGCGCGACCGATACCACATCTTGTGTCATGGCAGTCAGAACACTACCTTTCTTGAGTTATTTGAAACACAGCAACTACAAAGCCATAATTAAACTCAAGAAACATCCAAAAAATCCAATTCTTACTCCAGTCACCAGTGAGGCCTGGCAAGCTCAAGCCGTCTTCAACTCAGCTGCAGTCTATCACGATCATAAATTTCATCTCCTCTATCGTGCCATGTCAATGGATAACACTTCGACTATTGGTTATGCCGTCAGCGACAACGGTTTTGATTTCTATCAATACTCTAGAGATCCAATCTATGTACCCAGAGTTGATTTCGAGACCAAAAAACGCCCCAACGATTTCTCTGGGTGTGAAGACCCAAGGGTAACTAAGCTGGGCGATAAGTTCTATATGTTTTATACCGCTTACGACGGTATCTCACCACCAAAAGTGGCGATGACGGCCATTACCACCGAGAACTTTACCAATCGGCGCTGGCTTTGGGAACCACCCAGCGTTATCTCAGACCCAAATTTTGACAATAAAAATGCCTGTCTCTTTCCCCAGAAAATTCACGATAAGTATGTCGTGCTCCACCGCGTGTCAGGTAGAGAAATTGCACTAGATTATGTCGATAGCTTGGATTTTCACACTGGCAAACTACTTGAAAAAGAAAGTGCGTTTACACCGCGCTCTGGATCGTGGGATAGTGCCAAAATCGGCATCGCTGGACCACCCCATCTGACTGAAGCAGGCTGGCTGTTGGTTTATCATGGCGTGAGTGACAAAGATAAACACTATCGCTTGGGTTACATGATTCTTGATAAGGATGATCCATTTCGAGTGCTTTATCGCACCCCGTATCCAATTCTGGAACCTGAATACAAATTTGAGAGGGAAGGTATTGTCCCCAATGTCGTGTTTCTTGTGGTAGCGTGCTGCAAGGCAGCACCCTGTTTGTTTATTATGGCGGTGCTGACAAAGTCATGTGCGTAGCCACCGGTGAGTTAGAAAAATTATTGGCAGTGCTATAACTGCAGAAGCATGCTATAATCTTCCCTGTCAAGATCGATACTCGGTCAGTTCCTTGAGTCTAGAAACTTAAGTATCTTGTCCGAAGATTTTTAGTAATGTTTAGATTTCTTTGATCTTGGCGGAATCTAAAGAAAAGGACAGGATGGAACCATCCCAAACCGTTAATGAAAACAAGTTGTACCTTGGCAACTTGCCGTTTTCAATGCTTGAAGACGATATTCGCACTCTTTGTGCAGAGTTCGGTGAAATCAAGGAAATAAAATTAATCACCGATTACGCCACTGGTCGCTCCAAAGGCTTTGCCTTTGTTGAGTTTGCAACCAAAGAAGCTGCTGATGCAGCTATTGCCGCCCTCGATCAAAAAGAGATCGATGGTCGAGCTATCTTTGTCAAAGTGGCAAAGCCAAAAGCACCTCGCGACGATAACCGCTCCTTCAGGGGTGGAAGCAGCCGCGGTGGTGACCGCAGAGGCGGCTTTGATCGTGGTAATCAAAGATATTAATCAAACTGAAGTTTGAAAAGCTAAACCCCGTCCCGATGATATCGAGGACGGGGTTTTTTCATCTGGCAGTTTGACATTAGCTCAAACTGCCAACTATACTAATTACATGATAAAAATGATGGTAGTATCAGCCAGTTGGTCTCGAGAGAGCATGATCATGAGACCCAAGTGGCAAGAGGTAATTAATCAAACTAAAGTATCAATCGAACAGTTTGATTTTGATCAACAACCGGATATTGTGGCAAAGTTTCGCGTCCAGAATGCCAACTTACCTGTCTGCATTGTTTTAGATCAGGATGATCATGAGCTAATTAGATTTAATGGGGAAGTAGACGTCAACAAAATTATTGAGGCCGTGCGCCACTTTGACCCAAGTCTGACACCTAAAACTGAACCGAAGGTTCAATTGCCGGTCACCCCTAAAGTGCCAGTTACCCCTCGACCAGCAATGACTCCCCCACCTGATACTGAAAATGCTTCCACTACTGAAACTTCGCCAGCAGCTAAGAAACTCTGGGCAAAGTGGCGCGAAAAAATTAACACAGATCCTGACAATTAATCGCACAGTTGCTATACTACCCAATCATGATCATCAAAAAAGCCCTAATTGCCGCCGCTGGTTTTGGTACTCGCTTCCTGCCGATTACCAAAACCATTCAAAAAGAGATGTTGCCGGTTCTCAACCGGCCAACTGTTGATTACTTGGTCGAAGATTTAATTAAAGCCGGAGTGGAAGAAATCATTTTCGTCATTAGTGAGCACAATAAACAGTTATTACACTACTACAGTGAAAACCCCCGTTTATTTAGCTATCTAAGTAAACATGGTAAAGAAGAACTCTATACGCAAATGGTAAAAATCCATCAACAGGCTCGGTTCCATTTTGTAAAACAATCGGACACCGATCCATACGGTACCGCGACACCTCTAAAATTAGCTCAATCCCATTTAGCCAATGAACCTGCCTTTTTTGTATTTATGGGCGACGATTTCTTGTTCAACCCTAAAGGACAATCTGAATCTGGCAAAATGCTCGAGCTTTATCAAAAAAGCCAAGCTAATGGACTAATTACTTGCATCACGAAACCAAGAACAGAACTAGGTCATTACGGC
>DAOOPX010000019.1:0-11298 GCA_035388465.1 Candidatus Woesebacteria bacterium | reverse complement strand
TGAGGATTACCCAGGCGTAACCCAGCACCGACTGTTTGTAGCGCTGCTTAATCTCGCGCATGGTCAATTCATACAGTAGCTCGCGGTATTTCAATAGTGAAGTAATGATTTTCACAATGTTCATTGTAAAGCTATTTAGTTTATAATCAAAGCATGGCTTGCAAAATCTCGCTGGTCGTCCCCAATTTGAAACTGACTCAACTTGAATGGTTTTTCCACCAAAACTGGCCGCTGCTTCGTGAAGAGCTCAAATCACGTTGTTTTCAGCTGATTATTGTCACTAGTGCGGTGAAAAAGACGGAAATCGAGGCGTGGAAAGCCAAGTATCCTGGGGTGCAGTGGGTGACAATTGTCGATAACTGCGGCTTTGCTAGCACGGTCAATACTGGGTTTGCCTTGGGCGGGGGCGAGTGGCTCGCCACCGCCAACGATGACGTAATTTTATCTAAAGGCTGGTGGCAAGCTTGCTTGAGCGTAGCAGATGATAAAACTGGCTCGATCAACCCAGTGATTCTTAATCAATCGGGAGAAGTTGAGTCAGCTGGTATTCGGGTACTGCCACAGGGCAAAGCTGAAGCGCTGACAAAAGTTTTGGAAAGAGGCCGCGCCGTAGTGGATGCGACTAACGGCGCGGCCGTACTATACCGTCGCGATCTATTGAAAAAGATCGGTTACTTCAATCAGTGCTTTGGCTCATACCTAGAAGATATTGATCTCAGTTTACGTATCAAAAAGGTCGGGTTTCAAAATGTGGTTTGCTTTGACGCCAGCATCATTCACTACGGCCATGCTTCTGGCTATATTGGCGTAAGAAAATCTTGGCATGATACCAAAAACTGGTGGTTAATTGTGCTAAGCCATTGGACGGCGCGTGAGTGGCTGACTCACGCGCCCAGTATCGCTTTGGAACGAGGCAGAAATTTGTCAGGTTTATTTAAATCACTATTTAGATGAAACAATAACTGCTTAAGTCATGTTTAGCATACCAATCATAATAGTTTTCTTATTTTTAAGAGTTTACCAAATACAAGATTCTCTCTGGTTTTTTAATGACATTGGTCGCGATCTCTTTGTTATCTGGCAATGGTTTGAGAGCAATAAACCGCCGCTACTTGGCCCTCAGACAAGCGCCTTACCATTTAATCAATCGGCAGTGTATTTTTATTTACTCGCTCCTATTCACTGGTTGACAGGCCAATCTCCGTTTTCAAGTGTTATCACTTTGCTTATTTTTTACCTAACCCTATTTATTCTAGGGATCAAAGCTTACCGCTCCGACAAAGTGATGAGCTATGCGTATTACGCTGCAGCCTGGCTGCTAGTAATCCACCCCCAAGTAATTGAGCAGAATCGGTTTGTTTGGAACCCTTCTTTTTTACCACCACTCATCATTGCAGCCTTTTTGAGTTGGGATAGCTTAGGAAAGTACTCAACATGGAAAATACGCTGGCTGTTTAGTTTGAGCTTAGGACTGGCCGTAGCTTTGAGTTACTCAACTGCGCCTCTGCTCTTTGCGTTAGCGATATTAACAATTTGGCGGTATCGGGCTCGATTAAGATTTATTGGCATTTTTATCTCGATGGCAGTGGGTATTGGATTTTGGCAAATACCAACAATCCTTTTTGAACTCAGGCATAACTTTTTCTTAACTAAATTGCTAATTAATGGCGAAAAGCTTAGCCAAGGAGATACCAGTATCGCTACCAAAGCCCAACAAGCACTCAGTAATATTTTTCCATATACCGCACCATCATTAAATCTGGCTTTAATTGGAATTCTTGGCTTAAGTCTAATTATCAGTTTGATAATTTATTACCGTCGCGGCAACAAATTTTTACTAAACAAACTGGGCTGGTCAACGGCTGTACTGGCCGTCACACTGATCATCACTCTAGTTATCCCGGTTGGTCTAGCTGCTCATTATATTTTTCCGCTATTAACGCTGATGATCATTACGATTGCCTTTTTTCAAATTCACGTCCGCATTTTCTGTCTAGCAATATTGAGCATGGTATGGCTCCAACCTGATATGATTAATCATCACTTTGCTCCGGCATTTCATCCAGTCAGAGAATTAGAAAACTGTGCTAAACAAATCTGTGCTCAACAAACCGAGCCACTGTTTGTCAGTATCCAATCAAGTCATCACCCATATCACAACGCCATGGAGTGGAAATTTTTGTTATCTAAAGCTGGGTGTCAAGTCAGAGAACTTGACACCCAGCTTAATCAGGCCGAACAGATGATTGTGATCGTCGATCACTCGATATACCAACATGGCCAAACTGCTTACAATGAGTTAACGCAGTTTGGCCCAGCACAAGAAAGTGCTCGGACACTCTGTTCGCCTGGTCTTGAATACATAAATATTAAAAAAATGAGAGTTATTCCAATTCTCTTTGATGATAATTAATCCGTTTGGGGCACAAAAAAGGAATTAAATCAGTGAGGGTCTGGATTTTAATAATCACACCAGTTTTCGCGATTGATTTAAAAGAATTATCACGATCTACTAAAGAAATTTCTTTTCGATTTAACCAAAACAAAACTAATCTTGGGTCATCAGAACGCCCACTTAATTTAGTTATCACTGCTAGACTATCATCGATGGGCACAGATGGTGGTTGATTTGGATCCAAATGCTCTGAAGATGTCTTGTCAGTCAATGCACGAATTTGTTCTGGTTTAAAAGTATTCGGGAATGCCGTATTAATTTTAGCTGTCTGCCATTCTTGAACGCCCGTCGTAAATATAGAAACGTGATTAAAAAAATCTCGATCACCGAAAAATTCTTTTAATGCCGCAATAAAATGAGGACTATCCTCGTATGGACGAACTTTATTTAAAACACGGCTAATTTCTTCAAGAAGAGGCTCTTGATATTTTTGTGACCAACCAATATTAGACATAAACTCCGTTATCACCAGGCCTGGGTGATAAAAACCATTTTTAAAATTATTGTAAGCAGCTTGATACGCTTGTCGAATCTTTTCTAAGTAAGGTAATCGGTATTTGATTCCAAAAGACTGTAGTACATATATAATTTCATCAATTAATTGATCGGTGTCGATAAGAGTTCGGTCTAAATCAATCAGAATCTGTCTTCCAACTTCTCTAGCAGAATTAGTAAATGGCAAACTTTTAAGTTTTTTTATTTGCTCAATAATTTGCGTCCTGACCGACTCTTCATTTTCATAAAATTTGGACCAAAGCAAAAATATTGCTTTTGCTAAAACATTGATATCAATTACTTTAATTAAATTAATCAGTTTCCCTAATTCAATTACAGAGGGTTTCGATTCAAATGTAAATTTCAACGACTTGGAATTGGTAAAATGCTTAACTAATTCTAGTGGAATTAAAAGAAGGATTTTATCAGCTAAGTCTTGAGATAATTCTAATGCCTTACTGAGATTTGCCTGAGAAACGACAAAAAGTTTGATACCCAAATGTCGAAATAAATCAACTGCTTGAGATACTTCGGGAGAGTAATTCTCTTCTACAGCTTTAGGCAGCTCGACCATATTGAATCCTAACTTTTTTAAACTATATATTTTTAAAATACTCAATGGTTAGCTTTAATCCGGCTGGCAGGTTGACCTGAGCTTTCCAACCAAGTTGTTGCTGAGCCTTACTCGGGTCAGCCAGAAGAACCAAAGGATCACCTGGGCGAAACTGATGATGCTCAATCTGGGGTGTTTTACCTAAGATTTGAGCAATTTGCTCAATTACGCTCAAAACAGAGCTGGCAGTACCTGTCGAAAGATTAAAGTAGTGATGTTTAGCAGGATTTTTAACTGAATAATCTAAAGCTACTAAGTGCGCCACAACAATATCGTCAATATAGACAAAATCACGTTGGTGCGAACCATCGCCCCAAACCGTGATCGGTTGATCATGCAGGAGTTGGTCGATAAACCGCGGAATGGCGTGCGTCTCTGGCTGGTGATGCTCTTCTGGACCATAGAGATTGAAGTACCGGAGTGCAATGCCAGTGAAACCAAACGAGCTGACGTATGAGTTGAGCAAACCCTCCATTGCTAACTTGGTTACACCATAGGGATTGATCGGCAACGTCCGGTCGTCTTCTTGAATTGGGGTGCGTTGCGGCTCTCCATAAATCGCGGCACTAGAAGAAAAAATGAAAGTTTTAACATTATTCAGGCGCATAGCTTCAAGTACTGCCAAGGTACCGAAAAGGTTGTAATCAAGATACTTGGCGGGCTCGCGAACTGACTCGCCCGCCTCAATCAGACTAGCTAGGTGAAACACCACGTCCGCGTCTTTAATCAGCTGGTTCATTCTAGCTTGATCACGCACATCAGCTACGACTGTTTCAAACTCAGGATTCACCACCAGGTCAATATTAACCAAGTGATGCCCTGCCTTACGCAGGGCACGCAACAAGTGTCTACCCAAGAAACCCGATCCGCCGGTAACGATTATTTTCATGTTTAGTATTGTAAATCATTGACGTAGATCAAACCAGTTAGAAACTCAATCCCAACTAAAAGTATTATTCAGCACACTCGGCAGGATTAATTAACGCTGGGTCGAAATAATAAGCATACGCGTATGTGTGAACACCGTTAGCTGAAGTAAACTTGGCTGCCGGGATAAAGCCACCAAAGTTTTCGTTAGTGATCAGTACAGTCGGTTGCGCTGTTTGGAGCGCCAAACAGCGCAACTCCTCAGCCGGATGATTCTCAATCTTGATCTTATCCAACTCCACTGCATGCTGGAAACCAGAGTTTTCTAGCTCACCCAAGACGACTTTCTGTTGGTACTCGGCAGGATCGTACTTGGTGTAGTATGCATAAAACATCAGTGGATCAGAGAAAAACGGTTTAATAAAAACCTGGGCCTCTTCATCTACACTCGCGACATAACGCATCATCTCCGGCACGTATGACTGATATAAATAATCATAGTTTTGAGTTTGGACGGTGTAGTAGTAAAAATAAAACTGAGCAGCTTGCCACAGAGTCACTCCAAAAACAGTTATGACAACGGCTTGAATCAACCGTTTGCTTGTTAAGTAATTGATTAACCACAGAATCCCATACAGCATTAAAATCAGTAAAAATGGGTAAGCTGCAGATAATCGGACTTTCTGTGGATCACCGACCATCACCGCAGGAAGGACTGCAATCAGTAGACCCACAATAATAATCACGCCTCGTTCTAGATGCAAAAACTTTGTTTTAGATTTTTTGTCTTTTAACTGCATTAATATCGCCACTAGGCCAAAAATCAACAAGGGATAACCAACCCAAAAAAATAGCCCGAAGTCATTGACTGATAGATAGTTGTTCTTGCCTTCGCCCGTCAAAATCATGTAGTCAGCTGAGAACACACTCAAGATTCGAGCGATAATTTTGTTTGCAGTGACGACCGGTTTGTTCCAGATTATGGAACAAACCGGTAACGGCAAGCGCATGTCACAAAAAGTCCGGTTCTCATTGATCGTGGACACGATGCCCGTATCGGAAGTAAACCCGATTTGATCAAAGCGTGAAGTGTTGACTCCTCTTACAGTTGGCATAAAAGTGGGCAGAATCACTAGGCCAAACAAACCTAGAGCAATCAACAGAGGCTTAACCACTGAGGAGTTTTTCCTTAACCAAATTATCCCCAAGAAAACAAGTAACAACAACAAGGTAATTGGCCGATAAGCAATGTAGGTGTACCACGTTAGAGCTAACAAAAACGTCATTAGCAAAAGTTCCCTTATCTTTAATCGAGTTAACCCACGAAACATCAATGTTAGCGCTACCATCAACATCGCGAGTGCCAGATTTGACTCAAATCCAAACCGACTGAGGATAAATGGCCATGGACTAATTGCGGAAATTAGCATTGCCGTCAGCGCGATTCTATGACCAAATCCCAACGCTCTCGCCAGAAAAAAACTAGTAATCACAACTATCAATCCTGCCAGCACAGACGGCATTCGCACCACAGTTTCATTCAAGCCCCAAAGTTTTACAAACGGTACTAGTGCATACACACCAACCGGCAACTTATTATCACCAAAGCCCCGAAAAAGTAGTGGAAATGAGTTACCGTGCTCGTCCTTACCAGTTTCAAGTATAGAGTGAGCCAAGTAACCATAATGCAACTCGTCTATCAGGCCGCCTCGTGGCGCTGAATCCAGCCATAGCACGCGCAAAAAAACCGCAATAAACACAATCGAGCTGAAAATTAGCTTGTGAAGCCCAGTCATCACTCAGTTGCCCCATACTGCTTAAGCATTTCTTGGATTTGTTCTTGATTTAGTTGCTGTTCAGTATTTTGATCAGGATCTTGAATTTGATTCTGTTCTTGCAGCTGCTCTCGGTTCAGAGCTGGATCTAATCCTTGAAATTGGTTGAGCATTTGATTCATGTCAGTAAATTTGACATCTGCCGGTGGAGTAAACAGGGCAGGATCAAGCTCTTCAGCATTACAGTTAATGCTGTAGCCCAGCTGTTGATACTGATTCCAAGTAGCCTCATCAGTAAAGTCAGGTGCTTCTTCTGGTTGAGTGGTATCATCTGGCTGCGGTGAGACGCTCGGTTCAGTAGCTAACATTTTGAATCCTTGTTTGGTTTGGTCATTCCAGGTGTAAATCATCTCACCATCTGTCAAAAAAGATGCCTGATTAGTTTGAGTAACATCAGGATCGCGATCATATCGTGAAAACTTACCTTTTAAGTAATACCGTGTCTGCGTCCCGGTTTGAGTCTCAGTCATCAAACACTTAACCGATTGTCCATTAGTGATGGCTTGACTAACTTTTTGCCACTCTCGGACTTGCTCGCCCGCAGTCTGATCATTGGGTACTTCGGTACTGACATCCTCACTCGTTGAGCGCTGAGGAATACAACCTGTGAAGAAAATGAATGAAAGTAACAGCAGTAGTGAAAAATTAGTTTTTCTCATGATTGCCTTTCTTGTTAATAATAAGAGTATATCACTCCCTTGCTTTTTTGAGTGCGGTTAAGACTAAGTTATGACCAAATTTACACCGACGTTGATGATGTTCTGGAGTATTAAGTTGCAACAATTGAGTTAACTCTCTGCCGTACGGGAAAAACCACCAACCCACGATTGGGTTGTAAGCAAAAATTCGTGGGTTGGTAATACCTGCGCGCTTGGCTAGCTCAGCCAAGCGCGCAGATGTCAGATCATCTTCATCACCAAAACTCCACTTATTCCGCCAGATCAGAAGCTGTTTGGCCATCATAAACGGTATGTCCCAAGCGTTAGGAGCAGTAACTATGATCCGGCCGCCTGGTTTGACCAGCTGCCACATTTTTTGCAGCATCAAGATTTTTTGCTGGTCAGGAAAGTGTTCAATCACACCGCCATTCCACACAACATCAAAGTGAGAGTGCGGCAAACTCATGTTAAAGGCGTTTTCACGGTAATACTTGGCTTTAAGATTTTTTTTATTGAAGTAGTTTCTGGCATAAGCCAAAGCTTTATCTGCCAAGTCAACTAAGTGTAACTCTGCCCCATGTTGCGCAAAGTAGGCTGACGTCATTCCTGTGCCGCTGCCGATATCGGCAATTTTCTTACCTCGCATCTCACCAATTAACTGGTGTAAAACGTGATAATATGCCAGATAATCTGGTGAGTTCTCAGCAGTATGAGTATATCGGTTTGCCTCTTTGTTCCAAACGTTAACTAAGTATGAGTCGCTGGGTTTTTTCATTTCAGAGTATTAAGATTAAACGTCAAGTTCTTAAATATTTCTGGTGATACCAAACGTAGCAAAATGAAAAAACCAAACTGAGCAAAGTGAGTCCGTTTCCTGCCATGCGTGCCGGAGTATTTTGGGTAAACTTGGTTGTAACAAGATACTCTCCTGCCGGCAGCTGGTAAGCGATCCTACCTTGAATTTGATCATTATCAAGATACTCAACTTTAGTTTCTGTGGTTTGAGTGTTTTGAGTTTGTTTATTGATCACAGTAGTCTGCCAACCCAAGAAATTTGCTGTTGGTTCCACAATGATGCTAGGTTGATTTAAAGTCAGCGTGTACTGCCGCTTAGATCCTTGCCAAAACCCAACTGTTACTGTTCCAGAACCCTGAAGAATTTTGGCGTTCGGTTGCCAATCGGCAAATAATTGATACTTAAATGTGTGGGGTGTATTTTCGTTCTGGGTGGTAGTCGATTGTGTATATGCTTCATAATCTTGGTTATTACGGGAGAACCGATCAGCTGGCTTTAAACCAATCAGAATTATAAGCTCAATAATAATTAAGAGGATTAAAACCTGCAGTACCCGGCGAGTAATTTTGTTTACCAAGAAGTATGCTAAAGGCACAACCAGTATTGAAATAAAGAAACTCAGTCGCCAAGGAAATTGTAATAACTGCAGAAAAGACAGTTTTTGCCAGATTGGCTGTGATAAATTGAGTTGTAACAGTATTAAACCCAAGAGAATAATAAAATAGAGCGACAACACATCAACGTTAATTTTTTTGGTAAGTGGACGCCACAGCAGTAATCCAAATAGGCTTAAGATAGCCCACTGCACACTTCCAAGAGAGAATGCTAAAGAGTCAATCGAGCCAGGATAAGAAAAACCATACTCGAGAGGAGCAAATAATAATTGGTTGAGAGTCGGAAAGTGAGTGATGGCGGCAGAGATCAGCTCGGATGATCCTGCCGCTACCAAATCTAGCTCCAAGACTGCCGGCAACCAAAACCAGAGGCTTAAGCCTAAACCAAGTACTGGAATCAATAAGTACGACAGCAGTTGTCTAGGTTTTGGATGTTTAGTCACAAGCCAGTGTCCAGCGACCACGATCAAAAGTAGTGTGCCAAAGAACGCCATCAGGTTGTGAGATAGAAAAAAAGCAGCCCAAATCAAGATAAATACTGGCTGTTGGCTGGGCTTGGTCACCCATGCCAGCAGCCACGGAAACAAGCCGTAAGCCATTACTTCGCCAATACTTCCCCGAAAAACAATTGTGTTAGTCAGATAATGAGCTGAGTAATACGTGCCCAGAGCTAGTAGCAATGGCCAAAACTGAAGATTGCTGTGATTTTTAGATTTGACAGTTCGCTCATCAAACAAATTACTCATCCACACGTACACGCCCCAACCTCCCATCACTAATGAACTAAACACGATCAACTGAAAAGTAAGCTGGTAATTTAATTTAATAGCCGAGAACGGTAGTGACACAATATTTGCCAAAGGGTAATTATAATTAAGCACCGGATATCCATATCGGTTGTTTAAGTTAGGAGCAATCCGCGGCGGAATTTGACCCTCACGAAGCGCCACTTTGTAATTGGCAAATCTGACCAAATGATTTTCCCCATCATGAGTGTATGGAAAACCCCGATGAAAATAATCATTAATGACAATTAATGAAAAGAATACACAAATTAATAATATCAGCCAGTTATTTTTCATATTGCCCAAGACTTACTTGCCCAAGACTTTTTGATAAACCGCCAGCGTTTGCTCGGCAGTTTTGGCCCAAGTGAAAGTTTGGCTCCAGGCGTATGCCGCCTGGAGCCAGCTTTTTCTGGCAGTTTGACTCAAACCAAGAACCCTCTCTACTGCCTCAGCAATCCCTTCGGCAGTGGGCTTGGCATAAAAAGCATACTCACCACCGGTTACCTCAATTAATGAGCTAATTTGGGCACAAACTACGGGTGATTTACACGCCATGGCTTCGAGAACTGGCAGACCAAACCCTTCATAAATGGAGGGCTGCACATAGCAGATCGCCCCCGCATACATCGCTGAGAGCTCGGCAAACTGATCTACTTGGAGATTAGTAATAAATTTTACCCGTTTTTCCACATTACTTAACGCAATTTGATTGGCAATCACCTGCCACTCGGGAATGTCGTGTGGATAAAAACTTTTACCGACGCACACGAGCTGGACATTCCAGGGCAGATACTTCAATGACTTGATTAGTTGCGGTAAATTTTTATTGTAATTAATATCACCCACATAAAGCATGTACTGCTTTGGTAAGTTAAACTGGCGCCGGACTGACTCAATCACCTTATCCGGTTGAGGCACAAACTCACTGGCAGGAGCTAATGAGATAACGCTGATTTGGGCTTCTTTCAATCCCAAGTACGTTTCGATGTCAATTTTGGAGTGTTTTGAGTCAGTAATGATGGCTGAAACAAACTTTAGTGCTAGCTTTTGTCGGATAAAATTCAACTTACCTCTTTTACCCACAGGATAATGATCAGGAAATACTAAAGGAATGACGTCGTGAATTGTGACCACGGTTTTAGCTAAAAAATGCAACGGTAAAGTGGGGAAAAATAAATCGAAAAATGGGTAATGAATTATGTCAGGACGTTGTTTGGAACCTACTTCAAGCACTTCAACCTCCCCCGTAGCTTGAAGTGCAGCAGTTAGTTGCTGAGTATATCTTCCTACACCCCGGACAGCATGAAGCGAAGAGTTAGCAGAAGTGGGAAACAAGACTTTAATCATCTGATGTTTTTAAACGCAAAAATTTTACTAACGTAACCGGATGATGGGCAGCACTAAACAAAGCAAATAAGAATCCTTGCCAACCATCATAAAAACCTTTGTGACGGATGAAAATTGAAGTGAAAGTGACAACTGGCTTGACCAAAAAATACTGGAAGAAACTCGCCAAGTTCAATTGATAATGATTCTTTTTCAAATCATGAGCAGCGAACTCGGTGTAAGTCCGTGCCTTACGCAGGTAGCTTGCTAAATCTGGGTTAGAGTAATGAAGCAGGTGACCATCAGCTTCACCGAGCTTTCCGTCAACTTGCATCTGTTCATGAACATTTTTTTGGGGTAAATAAGCCCTACCTTTGAGAAATAAACGAATGACTGGGTCAGGATACTGACCACCTTTGCGCAAAAATCTACCCAGAAATAGATTTTTGCGCTTCAGATACCAAGCTACTGGTTGATCTTTAGTATCAGCTGAGGTCAAGTTAAGATTCAGCTTCAGCTTAGCAATATATTGAATCAATTCAGAGTCAAGGACTTCATCCGCATCTAGCTGCAAGATCAGCTGTCCCTGTGCTCGATCAATCGCCATCTGTTTGTTGATATGAAAATTCAGTTTGTTCGTCGTTCTAATGATCACAGCGTCAAATTTATGGGCAATTTTTACCGAGTTATCGGTCGAGCCACCATCCACAATCACAAGCTCATCAGTGATTGAGTGAGCGCTGCTTAAACAGCGCTCAAGGTTTTGTTCTTCATTAAAAATGGCCAAAACAACTGAAAGGTGTAATTCGTTTGTTGTTTGTTTGTTTTTCATCAACTGATCACTATTGTA
>DAOOPX010000018.1:0-11369 GCA_035388465.1 Candidatus Woesebacteria bacterium | reverse complement strand
AAACTTTTTGGGACTGCTGCCAAGCCGCGAATCACGGTGTATCGCTCGAATCAGCACCTAAGTGTTCAGGCTATCGATGATGCGGCGGGTAAGACCTTGGCTGCGAGTAATGATGTGGCAAAAGCAGCTAAAACTAAGGGAAAAACAAAAACCGAGCGAGCGCAGTGGGTGGCCAGCGAGCTCGCAACCCAGTTAAAATCTAAGAAAATTGAGTCAGCCGTATTTGATCGGGGTGCGTATCGCTACCACGGCCGGGTAAAAGCAGTAGCAGACAGTTTGCGTGAAAGTGGCATGAATATATGACAGATCATCACTCAAGACAATCAGAGTTTGAAGAGAAAATTATTCAAATTTCTCGTGTATCCAAAAAGACCAAAGGGGGTAACAAGATTGGTTTTTCTGTTCTGATTGTGGTGGGTGATCGAAAAGGCAGGGTGGGTGTAGCTTTAGGTAAAGCACCGACCGTGGCTGCCGCCATTCGCAAGGGAGCAAAAAAAGCCAAGAAAAAATTGATCACGGTGCCAATGCATGGTTCGACCATTCCCTTTAAAGTTGAAGTGAAGAAGGGCGCGGGTCGAGTCTTACTCAAACCCGCGCCAGAAGGTTCAGGAGTCATTGCGGGTGGTCCAGTTAGGGCTGTTGTCGATGCAGCTGGGATTCGAGACATCTCCAGCAAAATTCTTGGCAGCCAAAATCAAGCATCCAGTGTTTATGCAACTTTTGCGGCTCTCAAAGAAATTGAGCGGTTAGTTAAACTCAAGGGTATGAAATTAAATTCACACCCAAATAGAGAAGAGGCGACAGTACCAAAACAGCTGCCTGCAAAACAAGAGTCTGTTCAGTTAGTTGAGGACACACAGAAACTACCACTTTTAGCTAAACCCAACTCAAAAATTACCAAGACAACGAAAAAGATTAGTCAATCAGTTACTCCTGTTAAGCCCACCGCTTCTGTCAAGCCAGTGACAACAGCCAAAAAACCAATCGTTAAAACCAGTTCTGTCAAAGCCAGCAAAACCGCTCAGCCCAAAAAATCGGCTAAAGCAAAAACAAAATAACGTGAGAGATTAATAATATGTCAATGCTTAACCAACTCAAACCAAGTACCACCAAACAGAAGAAACGTGTTGGTCGTGGCTATGGCTCAACTAAAGGCGGACATACTTCTGGAAGAGGACAAAAAGGTCAATTATCAAGAAGAGGAAGCAAAGTTCCTTTATGGTTTGAAGGTGGTAACCTGCCTTTAGTAAAACGCTTACCTATGCTCCGAGGGAAAGGCTTACTTTCTCCTATCAGGCCGGCAGCAATTGTGACGCTAACTCAACTGCAAAAACTTGGATTGAACCAAGTCTCGATCGATACCCTCAAATTACATCGCCTCGTCCCGGCAAGAATTCACTCTGTGAAAATCGTGGCAACTGGTGCATTAACCGAAGCGATTGAAGTTACTGGTATTGGTGCTACCAAAAAAGCCAAAGAGATGATTGAGAAGCTTGGTGGAAAAGTGGTATAGTGGCTATTCCTAATGAGTAAACTAAAAGATGAACTAAAAAAAATTTGGCAGACAAAACCGTTGCGGGACAAGATTCTGTTTACGGCCTTGATTTTTTTGGTTTTTAGATTTTTGGCCCATATTCCAGTTCCAGGAGTTGACTTAATCAGGCTCAAAGCAATTTTTTACGACAGTCAATTTTTAAGCTTGCTCAACGTTTTTTCGGGAGGGACTTTGGCTAACTTTTCGATTGTAGCAGTTGGTATTAACCCTTACATTACTGCCTCAATCATTATGCAGCTGGCCGGAATTGTGTTTCCCAAAATTAAAGAAATTCAAAAGGATGGTGAATCAGGAAAAGAACGGATTAATCAATATACGCGTTTGCTTTCTCTGCCATTAGCGGTGATGCAGAGCATTTCTGTCTTGCTGATTATGCAGTCCCAACAACTGGTGGGCTCTCTTGAACCAATTGTGCTGGTGACGTTGATTACGACATTAACCGCTGGAGCAATGGTGTTAATGTGGTTGGGAGAGTTGGTTAGCCTATATGGTTTAGGAAATGGTATTTCTATGATTCTACTTGGCGGTATCCTTAGTCAGTTACCGACTGCTGTAGTTCAGTTGTTTTCTTCCACCACCAGTGATCAATGGTTAAATGTGGGAATTTTTGGTGCTGTGCTAATTTTAATCATTGGCATGATAGTGTTTATGAATGAGGCTGTGCGCAAGGTTACTATCCAGTACGCCAAGCGTCAAAGAGGGACTCAGGACTACGGTCGTTATCAAACACACTTGCCAATTCGAGTAAACGTATCTGGAGTAATGCCCATTATTTTTTCTTTATCAATTATGCTGGCTCCAGCATTTATCGCTCGATTACTGACCGCTTCGGCTAATGCAGACTTGATTAATTTCGGTCAGAAACTAACTTTATGGTTCTCTCCCACTTCATGGGTGTACATCATGATTTATTTTGTGGTGGTGTTTATTTTTGCCTTTGTTGCCGCCATGATCTTTTTTAATGTTGAAGATATTTCGAGTGAGTTAAAAAAAAGTGGAGCATTTATTATTGGGATTAGACCCGGTGCTCCAACACGAAAGTATCTTGAGTACGTTGTTAACAGAATTACAGTGGCAAGTGCATTTTTCTTGGGTTTTGTGGCGATACTACCATCATTATTCCAAAAGGTCAGTGGAATTGGCTCGCTAGCCTTGGGAGGGACAAGTGCTTTAATCGTTGTTTCGGTAATTTTAGAAACTGCTAAAAAAGTTGATAGCATGTTAGTTGAACAGAATTACGACCAATATCGTTAAGGAAGGAAGGATGAAATTAATCTTAATTGGCATTCAAGGAGCAGGAAAATCAACCCAGGGAAACATGTTGGCAGAAAAGTTCCAAGTACCTTACTTATCTTCAGGACACATTTTTCGCGAGATGGCGAAAGAAAAAACTAAATTGGGTCGTTGGCTCAAAGAAACTTTAAATGCAGGCGCGTTGGTTCCAGACACCACTACTTTAGAAGTTGTTCTAACCTACTTGGAGAAGCCCGAGTACGCGAATGGTTACATACTGGATGGTTTTCCTCGGACAGTCACTCAGGCGCAGGCGTTCAATGGCGAAGTTGATAAGGTGATTTATCTGAAAGTTTCCGATAAAGAAGCATTGTGGCGGATTTCTGGTAGGAATGATGTCCGGGAAGATGAAACACTTCAGGCGATTCGGAACCGAATCGCCCTTTTTCATGAACTGACGGAGCCTGTAGTCCAGTATTATCGTTCTCAATCTAAATTAATTGAGATCGATGGTGAGCAAACGGTTGATGATGTGTTTGCGGAGATCGTTGAGGAATTAGCATGAGAGATAAAGTTGAGGCGATGTGGGTTGGCGGAAAAGCCCTCGCTGAAATTAAGACTGAGTTACAAAGATTTGTCAAAGTTGGAACAAGTTTTTTCGAAATCGAGGCCTTAGCGCAAAAATTAATTCAACAAAAGGGCATGCTGCCTAGTTTTTCTACTGTGCCAGGATACGATTGGGCTACTTGTATTATGAGAAACGACGCTTTATGTCATGGTATTCCTACCGCTGAAAAAGTTAAAGATGGGGATATTGTCTCGATTGATGTAGGATTAATCAATCAAGGCTATCATTTAGACACCAGCATTTCATTCGGTGTAGGAACTTTATCAGCCAAAAAACACCGTTTTTTGGCTGATAGTCTCAAGGCGCTTAATACTGCCATTGCGTTAGTCAGGCCAGGACAGACGGTTTATGCACTGAGTCGAGCGATCGAGACCAGCTTGCATCAAGCTGGTCTAGGAGCGGTGTATCAACTCACTGGTCATGGAGTTGGTAAGAACCTACATGAAGAACCGGCAATACCGTGTGTGGCCGACCCAGGGGACAAAAAAATACTGCTCTCGCTTAACCAAACTATCGCTGTGGAAGTGATGAGTACTATGGGTCGGCCAGATTTAACCCTCGATTCTGATGGCTGGACTTATCGGACCAAAGACGGCTCACTTTCCGCAATGTTTGAAGAAACAGTCTTAGTTACCCAAAATGGACATCAGATACTGACAAACTAAGCTTTTTTTGATATAATCATTTCCTTGTTTGGAAAGCAGTCAATGAAATTAAAAACAACATATTAACGTTGTTTTTGAAAGTAACAAACACAAAAATATGGGAAAAGTACAAGATCACAAACGCTCAGCTAAGGCTAAGCGACAAGTAGATAACACTGAACAAAGATCTGTGGCGGATGACCGCTTTGAATTTTCGGGTGTTGTCGAGGCGTGTTTGCCCAACACTATGTTTAAAGTAAAAATTTTGGAGTCTTCTGTACCCCAAATGGTTGATAAAGTACTTCTTGGGACACTGGTGGGTAAAATGCGTTTGTTTCGAATTCGAGTTATGCCTGGAGATTTGGTTAAGGGATATGTATCAAAATATGATATAAATAAGTGTAAAATTACCTATAGATCAACGAAAAAGGACACGCAGTAAAATCACCTCTTCCATTTTTAAAGATTATTTGTTATAGTCCGTAGCCTAGTTTGATCTTGAATCGAGAATATGAAAGTTAAATCATCAGTCAAAAAAATGTGCCTACACTGCAAAATTATTAGGCGTAAAGGTGTTGTCAGAGTAATTTGTACTAATCCTAAGCATAAGCAAAAACAAGGTTAATCTATGCCACGTATACTTGGAATTGATATACCAGACCGAAAAAAAACTTTGTTTTCTCTGACTTCGATTTATGGAGTTGGAAGAAAGCGTTCAGGTAATATTTTGAGCGAGGCCAACGTCGATCCCGACAAGCGTGCGTCTGAACTCACTACTCATGAGTTAAGTCGAATTCAAAGAGCTCTAGAAAGATTTAGGTTGGAAGGTGATTTAAGGCGCCAAGTAGTTGATAATATTGACCGTCTAATTCGCGTTCGTTCATACCGTGGCTTGCGTCACCAAGCCAAACTGCCATCACGTGGCCAACGCACTCGGACAAATGCTAGAACCGCCCGTGGTGGTTCTAAGAGAAGAACAGTTGGTTCGATTTCTAAAGAACAAGCAGCTAAAACTGAAACAAAAGATAAATAAGCTAATTGAGTAAATAATTATGGTTAATACACCCACCTCACCAAAAGCGAAATCAAAAAAAACTAACAAGATTTCTAGAGTTGTTCAAAAAGGTAGGCTGTATATTACTGCCACTTTTAACAATACTTTGGCCAGCATCACCGATGATGCTGGCGGAGTTTTATGTTGGACTTCGACTGGAGAGGCTGGCTTTTCGGGATCACGAAAAGCCACACCATATGCAGCCACAGTCACAATTGAAAATGTACTCAACAAGGCGCGACAATTTGGTTTAAGTGAGCTCAGTGTCTTCATCAAAGGACCGGGGCCAGCTCGAGATGTGGTACTCAGAGTTCTGCGCGCCCAACATATCAAGTTGCTGGCATTGATTGACACAACTCCCGATCCGCACAATGGTACAAGACCAAGGAAAGCCAAACACAATAAATAGGGAATAATTATGGCAAGATACACTGGACCGAAAAACAAATTAAACCGCAAAATTGGTGAAGACTTGGGAGTAAAAGCTAACGCGTTGAAAACTGCCCGAAGACTGGCGATCCGTCCCGGTCAACATGGTGCTCGAGGCAGACGTAAGCTTTCAGATTATGGTACCCAACTTCAGCAAAAACAGAAGCTTAAGTATATTTACGGTATCTTAGAGAAACAGTTGCGGCGAGTGTACGACGAAGCCGCACATCAAACCACTGCCACTGGTGCCACCATGCTGTCATATCTTGAAAGACGTTTAGATAATATGATTTATCGATTGGGTTGGGCTCCTACTAGAGCTGCAGCTAGACAATTGGTTTCTCACAGGCACGTTCTAGTCAATGGCAAAAAACTTAATATTCCCTCTTATCGGGTTAATCCTGGTGAAGTGATTACTCTGGATAAAAGTGCGATGAAAATTCCTGCAATTGCTGAACAGATCGAGAAAGCAGTTGTTACAGCCGAGTGGTTAGAACAGAAAGCTGGCAAGGGCAGAATGACACGGTTACCGAACAGAGAAGATATTCGCGAAACCATCGATGAACAGTTAGTTGTAGAGTACTACAGTAGATAAGACGCAACTTATTATAGGAGAATTATGCAAAATCAAATCGTTTTAACCCCCAATTTTGTTGTCAAGGATCAAAGTATTGAGGAAAACCATTCCTTAATTACAATCGAACCTTTGGAAAAAGGTTACGGACACACTTTGGGTAACTCTCTGCGTCGAGTGTTATTAACTTCACTTTCGGGAGTAGCTTTTACAAAAGTTAGAATTTCAGGAGTAGATCATCAGTTTTCAACTATTAAGGGTGTCAGTGAAGACATGCTTGATACGATTCTCAACTTAAAATTAATTCGTTTGCAAGCTACTGGTTCTGGACCCTGGGTGGCACGCTTGAATATCAAGGGTGCCAAGAAAGTGCAAGCCGGAGATTTGGAGTGTGAAGCTGGATTAGAAGTAATCAACGCTACTCAACACATTGCCACAGTTGCTAAAGATGGCCAGCTAGAGTTGGAGCTGACAGCCGAGTTGGGCAGTGGGTACGTTCAAGCTGTTGATGGTAAGACAAATACTATTGGTGAGATTTTACTTGACTCACTTTTCTCTCCCGTAATCACTGTATCCTACCAGGTAGAATCTACTCGTGTGGGCAGAAGAACTGATTTTGACAAGTTAGTTTTGGATGTTTTAACCGATGGTTCTTTGACTCCGCTGCAAGCAGTCCAAAACTCCGCTCAAATTTTAGCTTCGCAGTTCATGCAAATTGTTGAACCAACAGTGGTCAAAGAACCAGAGCAGCTTGAACAGCTTTCTCCTGAAGAGCAAGAAGTGCTGAGGTTGACCGTTGAAGAGTTAGATTTACCCACCAGAATTGCTAATGCTTTGCGCAAGGGTGGCTTCAAAACAGTTGCCGATCTCAAGGGTGCTCCCAAAGGCTTGGTAGTGAAAGTCAAGAATCTGGGTGAGAAAAGCATTGATATCGTTGAGCAAGCTTTAGCTCAAAAAGGTGTCAAGCTAGGAGAATAATCACGAAAGAATATGAGACATCGAGTTCAAAAACACCACTTCAATCGAGATAGTAAGCACCGCACTGCTTTATTGAAAAACTTGCTACGTGCTTTGATAGAACATGGCTCAATTGTTACCACAACTGCCAAAGCTAAGGAAGTTAAAAAACTTGTTGATAAACTGATTACCAAGGCTAAAGAAAACTCACTTTCCGCCAAACGACAGCTTCATGCTTATTTTGGTAAGCGGGACGTGGTTAACACCCTCGTTGAGAAAATTGTCCCGTTGGCTAGTGAACGACAATCTGGTTACACAGTCATGGTTGATTTGGGTAAACGCAGGGGCGACAACGCTCAATTGGCAAAACTGTCGTTAATTAATATGCCAGAAAACCTCCATACGCTTAAAGCGCCCGAGAGTGTAAAAGCTGAAAAAGCACCTAAAAAGAAAATTGCTAAACCAGCAGCTAAAGTAGTAAAAGAGCAAAAAAAATCAGAAAAGACTGTTCAAAAATCTACAACCAAGACAGCTGCAAAAAAATCAGTAAAAAAATCTGATGAAAAAAAACCGGAAAAGAAACAAGCTAAGACTGTAAAACCTAACCCTGTTTCAGCCAAAAGTCCGAAACCGAAAGCAAAGAAAAAAACTGGTAAAACCAAAGAAGCATAATAAATTGGGAAATTGAAGATGAGACAAATTACTTACATGCATAAATCAGCAGCAATTGAAAGACAGTGGCATCTAGTTGATGCAGCCGATCGGATTTTGGGTCAGGTAGCCACTGAAATTGCGGTTAAACTAATCGGTAAGGGCAAAAAAGAGTATACCCCACACCTGGATATCGGTGACTATGTGGTGGTGATTAATGCTGCCAAAGTAGCAGTTACCGGTCGTAAAGAGTTAGACAAAACTTACTTTACACACTCTGGAATTCCCGGTGGACTGAGAAAGCGCAGCTTGTCAGAGTTACGCAGTCAGGATTCGACCAAAATTATCATTCATGCTGTTAATAATATGTTACCCAAAAACAAACTCCGTGCCGACAGACTGAAGCGTTTGAAAGTCTATGCGGATGATCAGCACTCTCACGCAGCACAACTGCAAGAAATTACGAAAGGTTAGATATGGCTATCAAGATGAACAAGAAAAAAGCAGTGGTGAAAAAGGTAATTAAAAAACCTGTGATTAAAGCTAAAAAAACTGCGATGGTTGCGCAGGAAGTTCCTCAGTTACAGCCTCCAGTTGGTGAGTACGTTGAAGGAATTGGCCGACGCAAATCAGCGGTGGCCAGAGTTCGGATTTATCCTAAAATCAAGGGAGATTACGCAGTTAATGGTTTGCCAGTCGGCCAATATTTTCGGGGAATAATTAATGCCCAAGCGAAGTACTTACTTCCCTTGGAGTTAACTGGTTGGGTTAACAAATTTGCTATTTATGCCAAAGTATCTGGATCAGGCTCAAGTGGACAGCTTGGTGCTGTCATTCACGGCTTATCGCGAGCGCTGGTTAATTGGAATGTTGAGCTTAAGCCCCTGCTTAAGGCTGAGAGTCTATTAACCCGTGACTCACGAATGAAAGAGACTCGAAAAATCGGTACTGGTGGCAAGGCCAGACGGCAGCGTCAATCTCCGAAACGTTAAAATTTCAATTGTTGATTTTTTCATTAGTTGAGTTGTGTCCTTGGTGTTGAGTTTTAACTACCCACACTTGAGTATCGTTTGAGGCTCCAGCGCCAGATGACGATACTGAATGTGAAGAAGCTGGCGCTAATGATAAAAGCAATGGCTAATAAATACTCAGGTTTAGTACCCAGCAGTACTTGTGCTGGAACAGTGTACATGAACCCAATTGGGATCAAGAAAAACAAAGCCAATTTTAGCGGTTGGCCATAAATATTGACGGGAAACTGTCCCATACGGCTGATGTCGCGATAAATCCACATTAGATTATCGACCTCTGTTGTCAGGATGCCAACAGATAAAGCGAGAATATGTAGGCTGGTGGCGATGATGAAGGAATTAATTAACAGTATCAGATAGATTAGAAAGTTAATAAAAGTGATTTCAATGTTGAGATTTGCCATCAGCCAAACACTAATGACGGTAGTGGGAATGATAAACGCGACATCGTTGAAATCAGGTTTACCTAGTAAAGCACGGAACAGCGAGTTAATCGGTTGTGACAGTGTTAGGTCGAACTCGCCGGTGCGAACTTGATGACCAAAATTATAGGCGCCGCGGTAAATTGCTTGCACTATAGTGTCGACAAATTGGTAGGTGAGAAAAAATACAATTGCTTGATCGCTGGTGTAACCACCAAGCATTCGGGTGTTGTTTTTGATCAAGATCAAAAACAACACCCCCATTCCAAATCTAATCAATTTGCCCACCAAAAAAAGCAGATTGGTGTAACGATTAACAAAGCTAGTTTGTAGCTCGTTGCGTGCCAACATTGTCCAAAAATGCCAATATTTTTTAATTGCCAATAGCTTCATAATTTTTGGTGCCTCTTCGCCAAATCCTCGTCGTTAGCATATACAGAATGAATATCCAGAAAATTAATCCTAAAGAACCTGTCAAGATCTCGGCGTTACTCATTTTGCCTAAAAATAGTTGTGTTTGCGCATAAGACAAGTACGGAAAAGGGGTGAGATAAATTAGTTGTTGAACTATCTTCGGCAAAATATCAAGTGGAAACAGCTTGCCTGCGGTGAAGTCGACAATCATAAAAAACAAGAATTTTGGCCCCCATGCATCGGGGCTCCAGAATCCAATGGCGCCAAAAAGTAAAGTTATCAAAAAATTGATTATTGTTCCAGCCACAACCCAAATCAAAAAAATTAAGCCAAAGATTGGATTCGGTAAACTCAAAACCGGTTGGAAAATTAAGTACAAGAAAACTGACTCAACCAAGACAAAAAAAAGGTTTTTCAGCTTGTCAGCTAGATCTAAAGAAGCAAAGTAGGTGAATAGCTTGATCGGTTTGAGTAATTCTCGAGCCAGTTGACCGCGGTAAATATAACCTGAGATACCGTGCAGGGCTGTTGCCAGTATCACGCTTTGAAGCAGCGCCACAATAAAAACATAAGTGATCATTTGGTCTTGGGAGTAGCCAAATAATTGAGAGTTTTTGGAAAACAAAACAGTCCAAAGTGACAGTGACATCAAGCTACCCAGAATTTGTCTCACACGCCACATAATAAGATTGGTGCGATAGACTAAACCTTCTTGCCAGGATAGTTGCACGGTGCGCAGATATTTATTCATGCGATTTGTTTTGTTGATTGAAAAGATCTCGAATAATTGCCTCGATTGGCGGTTCCTCAATATTGAGATCTTGAACTGGTAGTTGACTTAAAATAGCTCCGGCTACCTTGCCCGCTTGATCTCGTGGTACAAGGAGAGTGGCAGTGAATGCAGAGCCGTCTTGGTTAAGTTCTTTAATCCGCCCAAACTTAGATAGCTCACTCTTTTTTACTTGCCTTGAAAAAGAAAAAGACAAGATTTTGTTTTGGGCAAATTTGTCAATAATTTGTTGAAGTCCGCCGTCAAAAACAATCTGTCCGCGATCGATCACGATCGCGCGCTGGCATAACTCTTTGACATCACCCATATAGTGACTGGTAAGGATGATGGTGGCGCCAAACTCTTTGTTATAGTCTTTAATAAACTCACGTAAAGTTTTCTGCATTACCACATCCAAACCAATGGTGGGCTCATCAAGAAACAAGACTTTAGGATTATGAAGTAGGGCGGCGATCAACTCGCATTTCATTCGTTGTCCTAGGGAAAGTTTACGAACTTGGACGTTAACAAACTCCTTGACCGAAAGCAGTTCAGTTAAGTGATCAAGAGTTTTTTTGAACTGCTTGTCAGGAATTTCGTAGATTGCTTGATTTAGTAAAAAAGTTTCCATCGCGGGCAAATCCCACCACAGCTGGTTTTTTTGACCCATTACTAGCGCGAACTGCTTTTGAAACTCGTTCTTTCGATCCCAAGGATTAAACCCGAGCACACTCACTTCACCCGCAGTGGGGTAAAGCAGTCCTGACAGAACTTTCAGAGTGGTGGTTTTGCCCGCACCATTTTGACCGATAAATCCCACCACTTCTCCAGGTTGAATTGTAAAGCTAATATTTTCTACTGCTTTGACAGTTTTATACTCCCGGTGCCAGAGCGATTTGAGAGAGCCCATCAAACCTGGAGGTTTTTGATAAATCTGGTAATGTTTACTTAAGTTTCTGACTGAGATGATCGGGTTTTTTGACATAATGCGTGCATTCTAGCTTGATG
>DAOOPX010000017.1:0-11689 GCA_035388465.1 Candidatus Woesebacteria bacterium | reverse complement strand
CTGTCTGCGGCGTGGGCGGCAAATCAACGATTTCAGCAATGCTTGCCTGGACGCTGCTGAAACTCAAGCAAAAACCATCTTTTAGCGTTGGGGTTGGCAAGATCACTGAATTAACTCGCACCGGAGCTTTTCAAGCAAAATCAAAATACTTTGTTGCTGAAGCAGACGAGTACGCAGATAATCCCAGTGAAGCAATCCAAGGCGAAAAACTTGTGCCGAGACTTAGTTTTCTCCAACCGTACCTAATCATCTGTTCGAACCTGCAGTTTGATCACCCAGATGTATATCAGGATTTTACTCATACCAAGCAGGTTTTTATGGAATTCTTTCACAATCTCAAACCCAATGGCTTTTTTATCTGTAATTTTGATGACAAACAATTATTTTCTTTGGCAAAAAGGTTTATCAAGCACAGAAAAGATGTGAGCTTACTGGGCTTTGGCCACACCGCCAAAGCCCAGTATCAGTTAACTCACAGCTTGGGCCAAACTGATCTTTCCCAAGCATCACTAAAGTTTGAAAACCAAACATATCCACTCAAACTACTCATTCCTGGAGAACACAACTTAATGAACGCCGCTGCAGTGGTTACCGCCTTACATGCCTTAGGTTTCGACATGGAGCAGATTATTAACGAGCTCGCCAAATTTCCAGGTGTTGGCAGACGGTTGCAGTTGGTCAAACAAACCGCTGAGCATATTTTTTATGATGATTACGCTCACCATCCTACTGAGATTGTTCGCTCCCTTCAGGCTCTCAAACAGCATCACCCCAACCTGCCACTAGTGGTGGTTTTTCAGCCCCACACTACTTCACGAACTAAATCCTTACTTGACAGTTTTGCTGAAAGCTTTGCTGCAGCTGATCAAGTAATTTTGCTGCCAATTTTCACTTCTGCTCGAGAAAAAATGGATGCTAGTTTTTCTACCCGCAACCTAATCGAAAAAATTAAACAGCATCATCCTGCTTTTTCTGTTACCCTAGAGCCAGACATCGCTGCGGCTGCTACCCAGATAAAAAAACTAAGCTCCCCATCAGTAGTCGTAACTCTAGGAGCAGGTGATGTTTACTTACTCCACAACCTAGTTTGAGCTTTTATGATTTATAAAGTAGTAATATCTAAATCATGTCAACATTGATTCACCAACTAAGCCAACAGTTTCCGGATTTGAAGTTCATGGCGCAAGAGCCACTTAAAAATCACACTCCGGTAAAGATTGGTGGTCCAGCTGAAGTTTTTTGGCAAGCACACGACCAAAAAAATTTAATTGACGTCTGTAAATTTTGCCTCAACCACAACATTCCCTTTCAGCTAATCGGTTGGGGCGCAAACACTTTGTTCTCAGATCAAGGACTAACTGGACTTGTCATCAAAAACTCAGTGACTCAACTTGTCTTGTTACCCCAACCGCCTCAAACAGACCGACACGACAACGCCCAACTACTCAACGCCACTTCAGGCTTCCCCCTGCCAGTTTTGATCAATCAATTGCTCAATCAAAACATTGTGGGTTTGGAATTCTGGGCAAGAATTCCCGCCACTGTCGGTGGAGCCATTTATAACAATATTCATGGATTTCAAGGTAAACTTCTTTCCAGTATTGTTAGCCAGGTTGAAGTGCTAAGCAACTCTGGCGAAGTACTAACGCTGCAACCAGAAGAATTAGAGTTCGCTTATGACTACTCACGCTTCCACCACACCAGTGAAACAATTCTTTCCGCTCAGTTTGTTTTAAATCAAGCTGATCCCAGTCAAGCAAAAGAGTTGCTAAAACAGATTGCCACTGCCAAAAGTCATCATCCACCAGTATCTTTAGGCTGTGTCTTCCAAAATCTGACACCCGATCAGCAACAACAACTTCAAATCAACACCACAAGTACGGGCTACGTCATCGATAAACTCTTGAATCTAAGTGGTTTTCAGATTGGTGATGCCCAAATTTCGACCAAACATGCGGCCTTTATTGAGAATATTGGCGCCGCTACGGCTCAAGATTATTTAAATGTCATCGGAGTAATATTAACCAAAGCCAGAGAACAACTCGATATTGAATTAAAAACTGAGATATTTTTCAAAGGTTTTTCCAGTTCAGAGCTTGCTGCAGCTGGTCTTTCAGGTCATAATAAATAAGTTCAACAATGAATAATAAGTACTTTCGCATCACTGGCGGGACAAAGTTGCATGGCTCGGTGAGATTGGGTGGAGCCAAAAACGCTTCATACAAACTAATGATCGCCTCGTTACTTGGAGAGGAAGAATCTAGATTGCTTAATTTTTCCCACATAAGTGATGTGCAGCTAGTTTCTAAAATTATTCGCTATCTTGGAGCAAAAGTCACCCAAGCAGGAGAACGGGCTTTATTCATTGATCCCAGTTCTCTAAACCAATATCAAATTCAAGCCGAGCATGGTGCACAGGGCAGGTTTTCCACCATGTTCATCCCGATTTTGCTTCATCGTTTTGGTCACGCTGTTGTACCCGCTCCGGGTGGAGATAAAATTGGTATTCGTAATTTAGATAGACATTTTCAAGGTTTAGAAGCACTCGGTGCGAACATTACACTTGAAAACAATATGTTTGTGGCTCACACAACTGGGCTCAAAGGAACTCGCTACCGCTTTGCCAAAAACACTCATACGGGTACAGAGACATTAATTATGGCTGCAGTTTTAGCTCAGGGCAAAACAGTTCTCGAGAATGCGGCTGAAGAACCAGAAATTGATGATTTAATCGCTTTTCTCAACAAAATGGGAGCAAAAATTGAGAGGATTAAGCCTAGAACGATTGAGATACTGGGCGCCACCCGGCTGGGTGGCGCCATCCACAGAATTATTCCTGACCGCAATGAAGCAGTTTCGTATGCTTGTGCTGCTCTAGCGACACAGGGAGATGTAATTCTTGAAAATGCTAACGCTCGTCACCTTAAAGCCTTCTTAGAAAAAGTCGAAGAAGCGGGCGGAGGTTATGAGGCTGCAGATTATGGTGTCCGCTTTTTTTTCCAAAAACCACTTATTGCCACTCATCTCACCACCCAGATCGAACCTGGGTTTATGACTGACTGGCAACCCCTTTGGGCAACCCTAATGACTCAGGCTCAAGGGCAAAGCAGTATTCATGAAACAGTTATGGCCAATCGCTTTCAATATCTTGACGAGTTAACCCAAATGGGGGCCAAAATTGAAGCATTTAACCCTGAGCTAGAAAATCCTGAGACAGTCTACAATTTCAATCTTGAAGACGATCGACCGGAATTTCGTCATGCCATCAAAATTTCTGGTCCCACTCCTTTAACAGCTGGCCAATACGCCGTCAAAGATTTGCGTCATGGCGCCTCGCTCGTCTTAGCGGCAATGATTGCGACTGGCACCAGCCAAATTACCAACGTCGAGCAGATCGAGCGAGGCTACGAAAAGCTTGACAAGCGACTCAACTCTATGGGTGCCAAAATTCAATTAGTAAATTCAGATTAAAATAGATTAATATAGAACATATGGGTGGTTTATCGATTGCACTAAGTCTGTTGTTTTTTTCATTTGTGGTCACCAGCTTGTTGGTAATCCCCTTTATCAATCTCTTGTACTCGCTCAGATTGAAGCGCTCCGCTCAAACTACTAAAGATATTTTTGGTAGGCTTACCCCAATTTTTAACTTCTTTCATCAACACAAAATTGGTACACCGGTCGGTGGTGGATTGCTGATTATCATAGTTGTTTCAGTTCTTTTTTCTCTGCTTCTACCAATTATTCGCTCCAGTGGGATCGAGATCACCAGCAACTATGCCAATTACAAGGCCGAAATTACTATTCTATTTTTTACATTTATCTCGTTTGCAGCATTGGGTTTGTACGATGACATCAAAAAAACGTTTCAGTTGCAAAGCTCAGGAATCTTTGGTCTGACCATGAAGCACAAGTTCTTTTTGGAGTTAATCCTGGCCTCATTTATCTCCATTATGATTTACACCCAGTTAGGAATTAGTTTTGTGCACATTCCTTTCTTTGGAATTATTAATCTTGGCTGGCTATTTATTCCCTTTGCCACATTTACGATTGTGGCTTTCGCTAATGCCGTGAACATCACTGATGGTCTTGATGGATTGGCTTCAGGTTCGTTAATGATCTCGTTGTTCGGCTTGTGGTTTGTTTCTGCATCTATTCTTGACGTACCGATCACGCTTTTCTTGGCTCTCTGGCTAGGATCGTTGATCTCGTTTCTCTACTTCAACGTTTTTCCAGCTAGAATTTTTATGGGTGACGTTGGCTCACTTTCTTTCGGCGCAACCTTGGCTGTTGTTGGCATCCTTCTGGGTAAAGTAATTGCCCTAATTATTATTGGATTCATTTTTGTCTTAGAAATTACCAGCGTTTTAGCTCAATTATTAAGCAAAAAGTGGTTGCGCCGAAAAATTCTACCAGCTGCACCACTTCACCTCACTTTGCAGAAGTACGGCTGGCCAGAACCAAAAATTGTACAGAGGGCATGGCTGGTGCAAATTCTTCTGACGTTATTTGGAGTATGGTTAACTTTAATTTGAGTCAATGCACAAATTGGAACCCTTTAACCAAAAAAAGTGGTTGGTTACTTATTCGCTAAGTTTACTTTCGCTTATTTTCCTTGGTTTTTTGTTTGTTTTCGAAGCATCACTGGTGGAGAGCTCACAAACCTTTGATAATCCTTACCAGTTATTTCAACAACACTTGATCGGCGCGGGCATTGGTTTGATCGCATTAATTATTGGCGCGATCACCCCGTTTCCCTGGTGGCAAAATTTTGCACCATATGGCTTTATCATTGGTTTACTTCTGTTGATTGCTGTTTTTATTCCAGGCTTAGGCCTAGAACTAAATGGGGCCAGAAGATGGCTAGATTTACCAGGATTTACCTTTCAACCAGTAGAGTTTTTTAAGTTCGCCTTGATCTTATTCTTTTCCACTTGGTTACCAAAACATCAAAAGTTGGCGAGTTTTTTACTCTGCCTCAGTTTGCCAAGCATGCTGTTACTATTACAACCAGATCTAGGTTCACTATTATTAGTGCTAACCTTAGGATTTTCCCTCTTTTTTTTGGCCGGCGGCAAGTTGAAGCATGTACTACTCCTGTTTCTTTCTGGTTTACCGATACTTTTTCTAATAATCTTGATCTCACCTTATCGCTGGCAACGAGTTATGACTTTTTTCAATCCAGAATCAGATCCGTTGGGTTCGTCGTTTCATATCCGTCAAATTGTGGTTGCGTTGGGTAGGGGAGGGTGGTTCGGTCAAGGATTGGGTAACTCGCAACAAAAATATAGTTATATTCCCGAGGCCAGCACCGACTCAATCTTTGCCATTATCGGCGAAGAAACAGGTTTCGTCGGTTGCTTGATTATAATTTTGCTGTATTTAGGCTTGATTGTTAGTGGTTTTCGTTTGGCTTCTAATCCCAGACTTTCTCCCAGCGGACAACTGTTTGGACTAGGAATTACTACCTGGATAACCACTCAAACTGTGTTAAACTTATCCGCAGTAGTAAGTTTGGTACCACTTACCGGAGTGCCCTTGCCCTTTTTCTCTTACGGCAGGTCTTCGCAGGTGATGCTGATGTTGGCTGCAGGCTGCCTTCTACATTTGGGAAGAAAAAAACAATGAAAATTGCATTGATTGGCGGTCACCTTACTCCTGCTCTAGCGATCGCTGATTACATTCGTCAAACTCATCCAGAACATTACTTGATTTTTTTTGGTCGCTTGAGCGTCCGCTCAAGCGATAATCAGCCTGCCCACGAGTACAATGAAGTCCGTAAACGCAATATTGATTTTTATGCTTTTAACTCAGGCAAGTTCAACAATCAGGGAATTTTTTCAATTATTAAAAGTTTCGGACTAACTCTCTCTGCATTTGTAAATGCAAGCTCATTGCTGATCAAGCATAAACCCGATGTGCTGGTAAGCTTCGGTAGCTATCTGGCTGTACCAATGGTCATCGTTAGCTGGATTCTTAAAATTCCGGTCGTGACTCATGAACAGACACAGACAACCGGTTTAGCAAATAAACTCATCGGTCTCTTTGCCCACACCGTTGCTATTGCCTATAACGAGTCTGCAGCTCACTTTCCAACTCGAAAAATCCGCTTAACTGGTCCCTTGCTCAGAACCCAATTGTTTGATCAAACTCCACAACAACCAAACTGGATTATTGAAAAACCTAACAAACCAATCATATATATTACTGGCGGCTCACAAGGCTCAGAGGTGATTAATCACACAGTTACTCAAGCTTTATCGCAATTGACCAAAAAGTGGTTTGTTATTCATCAGTGCGGCAGCAAATCAGACAAAAGAAATTATCTTGAAGAACTCCACGGTCATGCTCAAAAACTCCCCAAAAATCAACGACAACGCTACGTTGCGGTTGAGTGGCTATGCGAAAGCGAGCTAGCTTGGGTATTCAATCATGCAGAGCTAGTGATTTCCCGAGCTGGAGCTAACACCATCACGGAGTTGCGATTTCATGCTTTGCCAAGTATCTTAATTCCTTTACCATTTGCCTACAACCAAGAGCAACTACGCAATGCTCAACAACTAGTAAGTTTGGGAGGAGCAATCATCCTTGAACAAAAAAAATTGAGTTGTAAAACTCTACTTACTAAGATCGAGCAACTAACTCCTAAATTAACTAAAATGAGTTACTCTTTAAAAAATAATCAGCTCACCAATGGTCTAGAACCTTTTTATCAATTGATCCAAAATGCTGCCCATTCTTAAACTTCAACTTAAGTTGCTGCTCACTTTTGCTTGCTGGATGGCAAGCATCCTATTGATGAAAAATTCTCAATGGATGCAAGTAACAGCCATCGAGTGCCAACTCTCCTCATCCCAAAATTGCAATGAAGAACTTAGTCAGGAATTAAATCAGCTGGTCGGTAACTCACTTGTAGACATGAAACTAGATGAGGTCCTGCCTAACAACACCAAACTCCAAGCACGTTACCAGTTAGTTGGGGTTAATAAAAAATTTCCTAATTCCTTAAATGTAACTTTCAGTACGGTGGAGTCGGTGTATTTTCTGGAAAAGAACGGTTCTAGATATGTTGTAACTGACGAGGGTAAAATTATTCCAAATGGGGATGAAGGTATCAAGCTGCCCCAATTGATTGGGGCAGCAGAGCAACTGCTCATTAATCCTGGTGAACCTCATCCTACTCAAGTTAACCCAGAGCTTCATCAGCATATACATGCAATTGTCAAACAGGCAGAAAAGTATCACGTTATGATTGATTTGGTTGAGTATTTTTCGCCCAATCGGATTGAGCTGACTCTTGAAAACCAATTACAGTTGGTTGTAAATTCAGACACATTGAATCAAGATTTCCAAAGACTTGAGTTAATCTTGAAAAGCAAAGAGTTACAAGAACAGTTAAACTCTAATTCTACGATTGATTTGCGTTTCGCAATGCCGATTGTTAATGATCGGTCTACGCAAGGACTTTAATTTTTGTTATGCTATATTGGAAGAGATGAATTCAACCCAAGTAATCACTGGCATCGATATTGGTACAGATACCTGCACAACTCTGATAGCTGGTTTCGACCCCCAACTTCACAAGTTGCGAGTTTTGGGTGTGTCAGCTGTCCCATCTCGAGGAGTCAAGAAAAGTCAAATTATTGATCTTGAACAAGTGCTGGGAGCTTTAACGGACAGTCTCGACGCGGCAGAACGTATGGCTGGAATAGAGGTGAAAAGCGCCTATGTTTCCGTTTCCGGTGCCCACATCAACTCAATGAACTCCAAAGGCGTCGTTGCGGTCTCTGCACCCGATCAAGAAATTGCTGAAAGTGATGTGACGCGAGTGATCGAGGCGGCTCGTGCAATTTCTTTACCTTCAGATAGAGAGTTGATACACATTATTCCCAAACACTTCACTGTTGACTCACAAGAGGGAATTAAAGATCCGATCGGCATGACTGGCGTTAGGCTTGAAACAGAAGCACATATTATTACCGGTCTTTCAACTACACTGCGAAATATCGAAAAATGCGTTTTGGATCTTGGAGTCCAAATTAACGGCTTTGTCTTCGCTGGCTTGGCAAGTAGTGAAGTGGTTTTGACAGAAACTGAAAAAGAACTTGGTGTGGTCTGTATTGATATTGGGGCAGGTACAAGCGCAGTCTGTGTCTTTGTGGACGGCGCCTTAAGTTTCTCCACCACGATTCCAGTTGGAGCACGTCACATTACCCAGGATATCGCCCTTGGCTGTAAAGTCAGTCTTGATTCGGCTGAAAAGATCAAACTGTTCCTTTCTTCACATACCGAAGAAGATTTGAGTCCTAATCCGGGAGAGTCAAAAGCTGAGTTTGCCAAAAGAAAAAGACAACATGATCAGGTTTCTTTATCTGAGTTGGGAATATTAGACACCCAAGAAGTAATTTCAAGAAAGGCCACTATCGAGCGAATCATGGTGCCCCGAATTAAAGAAATTATGCTTCTCCTTGGCGAACAACTGGAAAAAAAGCAACTGTTTCCATTAGTGCCTGCTGGAATAGTGATCACAGGTGGTGGAGCAAATACAGTGATGATGGCAGATATTGCCAAACATACCCTACAACTACCTGCACGAGTGGGCTTACCAAAACAAATTCAGGGCCTGACTAGCGACATTAATCATCCCTCTTACTCAACGGCCGTCGGCTTGATTGAGTACGGACTCAAACAAGCCGACGGCCAACAAATCAGCACTTCTTCTTTTGGTTCAATTTTGGGTAAACTAAAGCTGACTGCTCTACCCAAAAAATTTCTGGAAATATTTAAATCAATCTTACCCTAAACCTGACCTAATTAAGTATGATAAAATAGCTCAGAATATATGGCTCTAGTCAAACCAAACAACACTACTTTCGCCAAAATTAAAGTAATTGGCGTGGGTGGAGGAGGCGGTAACGCCGTTAACTCCATGATTTCTTCTGGTTTAATTAAAGGCGTTGAGTTTATCACGGTTAATACCGATGCCCAGGCTCTCTTGACATCAAAAGCCGAAACAAAACTGCAGATCGGTAACAATTTTACCAAAGGTTTGGGAAGTGGTGCCGATCCCGACGTGGGCAAAACCGCAGCAGAAGAATCTTACGACAAAATTAAAGAGCTGCTGTTTGACACCGATATGGTTTTTATTACAGCAGGTATGGGAGGTGGCACAGGTACTGGAGCCTCACCCACAATTGCTGAAATTGCCAAAGAAAGTGGCGCCTTGACAGTCGCAGTCGTGACCAAGCCCTTTTTATTTGAAGGCGTGAGAAGAATGCAAACTGCCGAGGAAGGAATTGAGGCCTTAAGGGAGCACGTTGATACATTAATCGTCATTCCTAATCAAAGATTAATGGATGTGGTGGACAAAAAAATGACCCTCCTTGACGCATTTCTCCTGGCAGATAATGTCTTAGGTCAGGGTGTACAAGGAATTTCAGATCTAATTACCTCACCCGGATTGATCAATGTCGATTTTGCCGATGTCAAAACGATTATGGCTGAGTCTGGTTCGGCCTTAATGGGCATTGGTGAAGCGAGCGGAGAAAATCGCGCCGCTACCGCGGCGCGCATGGCCATAGCCTCTCCACTTTTAGAAGTATCGATCGATGGTGCCAAGGGTATTCTTTACAACGTGATTGGCGGTCCAGATTTAACCATGACAGAAGTATCTGACGCCTCCAATATCATTGCCAATGCCGCAGATCCAGATGCAAACATCATATTTGGCGCGACAATCTTCGAAGAAATGGGCTCAAAAATTAAAATTAGCGTAATTGCCACTGGTTTTAATGATCAACATATTAAGTTCGGCGTCAACAAGCGACCCTTTTTTGGCGCATATTCACAAGATTCTCAAAAAAGAAATCTGGATCAAGCCAATGAAGAAAGTACCACTCGGATTGATCGAGCGCCAGATAGTTTCACTCAACCACTCACGACGGGGCAGCTCAATCAACGAGCTGAATCTTCAATTAGCCAACCTGATTTAACAAAAGACACACCTAACCCCAATCAAAAACCAAATGCGCAAGACCGAAATGAAGATTCAGCAAACGAAGATTTCGAAATTCCTGCTTTTCTCCGCAACGGCAGATAGGTAGATTTTGCAATCAAACTAAAACTTCAGTCCTTTTATAAATTCAGGCAAACACGGTTAAGTGATATTTTCTGAAAACTAGAGTGAAAAAGTGCCTTACTTAATTCGGATTAGCCACGCGATTCCGGAGATAATTGCACTTAATCCGGCTGTCACGCCACCTGCGTTCAACCCAGTATCTAAAGGAACGTGAGGTACCACAGGTCTGCCATCTCGGTATATTGTAATCTTCTTAATGATTATTTGAGGGGTAGGAGTTGGCTCTGGGGTTGAAGTTGGGGTTGCTGTAGGAGTCAGAGTTGCGGTAGGCGTAACAGTTGGAGTAGCAGTGGGTGAAGCCGTAGGTGTAGCTGTTGGAGTAGCAGTTGGTGTTGTTGTCGGGGTAATTGTTGGTGTAGTAGTTGGTGTAGCAGTTGGAGTAGGCGTAGGAGGAACTGGACAGTAAACCCCAGCATCAAGAGAGAGATCATCTGCATTGTTTATTGTTGTCGAGTGAGTCACTCCTGAGGCATTAACATCTGAATCCAGTAAATCATTTGTACCAATGTTCTGTTTAGTAAAGGAACACTCACTCAGTTCTTCAGGAATATAGAATTTTACAAAGTACGTATTGCCATCTAAATAACCACAGTAAATATATATTCCGTTTTCATCAGTTTGTCTGTCAGCAAGCCAGATCGCAGAACCATTATTTAAAATTTGATAGATTGATACTCTTGCGTTACTAATTTTTTCCTCATCTGTATCTTGAATACCATCAAAATCGGCATCCAACCAGAAGAGATCTCCTAGACAGTATGTGCCCGGAATCGGAGTAGGAGTGATGGTGGGGGTAGCTGTGGGTGTAGCAGTTGGAGTAGCAGTAGGCGTAGCTGTCGGGGTAATTGTGGGTGTAGCTGTTGGGGTTACTGTCGGAGTAGCGGTCGGTGTTGCAGTAGGTGTGGGTGTAGCAGTTGGAGTAGCAGTAGGCGTAGCTGTCGGGGTAATTGTTGGTGTGGTGGTTGGCGTTACGGTCGGTGTAGCTGTAGGCGTTAATGTCGGAGTAGCGGTCGGTGTAGCAGTAGGAGTCGCAATCGGTTCAAAGGTGGCACAAACTGCGTAAATACTTTCCCATGATCCATCAGTGGTAACACTATATAGTTTATGTCTTCCCAAAATATCTGTAGTATTCTGACCAACTACTAGCTCAGAGTTTACTACCTGAGTCAATGTGTTTTGATTGCTAGGTAAATCTGCAATATTATTGCTGCATACAGAATAATCAGTTCCATTGCTAATACAAACATGATACTGCTCATTTTGCTGAGCTTGATCTGGTTGAGTCAAGTGATTATCAAATGATTGCAAGGTTACTTTATATTTGCCAGGACTCAAGTTGAACGGAGACCAAGGACCTGTGATTGGGTGAGCGGGAACTTGATCATTTCCTCTGATCCAAAGCAAACTTTCATCACTGTCATTGGGGAAGATAAAAAGGTTCTCGCCAGTAAGGGTACATTGGGGCTTGTATAGAATTGGAGTGGGAGAAGGTGTGATAGTAGCAGTCGGCGTTGCAGTAATAGTTATTGTCGGTGTTATGATTGGGGTGCC
>DAOOPX010000016.1:0-11749 GCA_035388465.1 Candidatus Woesebacteria bacterium | reverse complement strand
CAGTGACCAAGTGTGCGCCCTTGCCCAACAGAGCATTAAGGTACAAGGGCATAGTCACAGTTAAAGTCTTTCCCTCACCCGTTTTTTGTTCGGTGATATGGCTTTTGTGCAGCCCGAGTGCAGCCAGAATTTGAACATCGAAGTGCCGCAGGCCAATTACGCGCCGCGAGGCTTCCCGGACGGTGGCGAATGCTTCGGGTAGAATCTCATCAAGGATTACTTCGTCTCCAGCCCCCGCCTCGCGGCGCTGTGCAATCATCTGCTTGAACTTCTCGGTCTGGGCTGCCAGTTTTTTGTCGGTTAACGCTTTAATCTCAGGTTCGAGAGCGTTGATCTGGGCGACTATCTTCTGATATTGATCGAGAGTTTTTTGATTAGTGTCAAAAATTTTGTTCAGGAACTTAAACATAGGGGTCTATTATGCCAGAAAATTAGGCAATTGCTAAGGGAAAAGTAATATTAAAACTGATTTATTCTTGCGCAACTATGAACCAAACCAAAGCATACTCTAGAACTTGATCCATCAATGACAATTTCAGATGTCTTTTTTTCAATACCAAAGCAGAGACAATCCTTGGTTAGACCAGTACCAGAACCCCATTTAAATGAATATTTGGGGAAGAAAAATACCAAAATCAAAATTATTAATATCAAGAAAAACTTTTTACTCATAGCAAGTTTTTCAGGAATTCAGGAATCTGTATGCTACCATCTGCGGTTTGCCAGTTTTCGACGCAGGCGGCCAGGAGTCTAGGAGTGGCCGCCATGGTGTTATTTAGCGTATAAACGTACTTGAGTGTGCCGTCCGCCGCCTGATAACGAATGTTTAGGCGGCGAGCTTGAAAATCGTTGAAGTAACTGGCAGAGTGAGTTTCACGGTACTTTTTTTGTGCTGGAAACCAGGTTTCTAGATCGTATTTTTTCCTTTGCCCTGCCCCCATATCGCCAGTACACATTAATAATACGTGATAAGGAAGACCGAGGTTTTGCAGTAATTTTTCTGAGAATCCCCGAATTTTTTCATGCCAGTTTCTCGTTTCCTCTTCGTCAGCAATTGTTAAGACCACCTGCTCGATTTTGTTGAACTGATGAACGCGAACAATTCCTTGGGTATCTTTGCCATGGGTGCCAATCTCGCGGCGAAAGCAGGGTGAGAGTCCGCACATCTTAATTGGTAGCTCTTTTTCAGTTAGTACTTCATTCATGTAATAACTAGTTAAAGGTACTTCAGCAGTACCTGTCAGATACTGATCGTCTTGAGTGCGGTAATGATCTTCTTTGCCCCAAGGGAGGAAGCCGGTACCCCACATTGCTTCACTGTTAACCAAGCTTGGTGCGGACATGGGGGTAAAGCCTTCTTCAACCAAAAGTTTTAGCGCGTATCGGAGTAAGGCTTGCTCGAGCAGCAATCCTTCGCCTTTGAGAAAGTAGGCGCGAAATCCGGCAATTTTGACCGCTCGCTTGGTGTCCAGCCAACCAAGGTTTTCCATGATTTCTTGGTGAGATTTGACTGGGAACTCGAATTGTGGGATTTGACCAACGGTGGTGATTACCACATTACCAGTTTCATCTTTGCCCACTGGCACATCAGCTGCGGGTGGGTTAGGAACTCGCATCATTAGCTGGTGATAACCTTGCTCTAACTCAGCTAATTGAGGCTCGGCTTGCTTAAGTTGTTGCTTGATAGCTTTGCCTTGTTCAATGTCAGTTGGATCAGGTTTGCCGCCTGCGGCGACAGCCTGTTTAATTTTATCGGCATTAGCGTTGGCTTGTTGACGCAGCTCGTCAACAAGCTGCTGTTGCTCGCGACGTTTTTTATCCGTTTCGATTAAGGTATTAACTACACTTGGGTCAAGCTGTTTATCTTCACACGCTTTCTTGATTAATTCGGGATGATCACGAACGAGTTGGATATCAAGCATGAGTTAATTATAACTCAATTAAGCCGACTGGAATACGTTGATCAGAAAGGCAATGTGCTGATCTGGGTCTTGTTCGATAAGGGAAAACCCTTGAGCAATGTCGTCTCTGTTGACGTTAGCGGCAAACGACTTATCCTTAAGCTTTTTTTTGACTGACGAAGTTTTCATACCCGTGAACCCCTCTGGTCGCATCAGCGAGTAAGCGTGCAAAAATCCGGATAACTCATCACAGGCAAACAGGTATTTGTCTAGAATTGTATGGGGTTGTGTGCCCGTTCTATCTGGTGCGTGGGCGGCAACTGCTTGCCTGAGCTCTTCAGGATACTCTGTGAGTAACTCTTTCAAAGCTTTGTTGGGATGTTCATCCGGATACTTTTCCCAATCAAGGTCGTGGAGTAGACCGGTTTGGTACCAGAGATCTGGATCTTGACCAAGTTTAGTGGCATAAGCCGCCATGGTTTGCGCCACCATCATTGAGTGGTGGCGCAAGGCTGGATTTTCAATGTATTTTTCTAGCAATTTTTGAGACTCTTCTCTTTTGGGTAACATTAAGATCTTTCTGTAATTTTTTTTCGTTGAGTGAAGTTTACTTTTCCAGCTCAGTTACACGTTGCTCCAGCAATTCCCGATCGGTGTTAACCAGTAGCCAGGCAGCTTTGGGACCGTGGGTTTTGCCAAGCAAAACCCGGTAAATGGTCTCAAACCCTGGTTTGGTGCCAAGTGAGCCTTTAGCTAACTGATAAATTTGTTGTTGTAATTCGTCTGGCTGCCAGCTTGGTTTTGAGCTAACAAGGGCAACAACCTGTTTGAAAAACTCTACTTGTTCAATGGCTAAACTATTTGCTTGATCGGGCAAGCTTGGTGTGGGAGTGAATTGGTAGGCTTTGGGGGCGTAGCGACTCATCCAGACCTGGGCATATTTTTGTCTTTCGTTCAAAAGAGTTAGCTCTTCTTTATTCAGTTCGCTGCCCTTGAGTTGGGTAAACTTTTCGACCAGATCGATTTCTGGGTACTGCATCCAAACTGCCACGTCGCGAAAGCGGGGTAAAAAGAGTGACTTGGGTTGGTCAGTTTGTTGGGCGAGGGCGTATGCCCTCGCCAATCTTTGATCGCCAGCTTTTTGTCCATGAAAGATCTGCGTTGCCAAGTCGTACTCGTCATACAGATCTGGAATTGACTCGGAACTGGGATCAAAGTCGATGACTTGATTGAAGTGGCGATTGGCAAACAAGAACCTGCCGACTTCAGCAGGAAATAACTGAGTGAACTCACGAGCGGAGGTGCCAACTCCTTTACTTGAACTCATTTTTGCTCCTCGGACAAGCAGCCACTCATATGGTGCGTCGAACGGCGCGGTGATCTTGAAAATATTTTTGCAAATGGCGTTGGCCATGTCACGGGAGCCGCCGGCGCTGGTATGGTCCTTACCAGCGCCCTCGACGGTCACCCCCATCACTTTCCAGTGCGCTGGCCAATCAACTTTCCACAGTAGTTTTCCTGTTCCTCCGAATGGTGACACTTTGCCTTGGTGTCCACACCCTTGTGCCCACTCGACTTTGTTTTTTTGACACTCAAATGTAACTTGCTCTCCATCCCACTCAGTCACGAGCGTGGTCCCCAGCTTGCCGCACTGGGGGCAGATTACTTGAAACGGAAACCATTTCTCGGGCAGCTGATAATCTGCTACTTGTTGATAAATTTGACGAAATTTATCTACATTGTCTAAAGCTATCTTTATAACGCCGTCCATCTGACCAGATTCGTACAACTCATGACTCCAGACAATTTGTTGAGAACAGCCAAGCTTGCGCAAAGCGTGAATGAAATCCAGCGCGTAAAATTCAGCAAAGTTCTGAGCATTTTGAAAATCACTTAATTCTGATTTACTCGCCTTAGTCAAATCGATGCCACAATGATCAAGCGGTGGAGCTGGGATCAGGTACAGCGGCTTGCCCATCTGCTCTGTATAAAACTCTTGATTTAGGTAGCTGGGCAAGCCGTCCATCGGGTCCATGTCGTTAAAGACATAGGTGCTGGTCACTTTGGCGCCTTTTTCTTCCAGACCTTTAGCAATTAAATCATGGAGCAAGACCCCTCGGAGTGAGCCAGTATGAATCCGGCCGGATGGGGTTTTCATATCATCAACATGAAGTTTTTTGATCTGATGTTCCTTCTGCCAGGACAAAATTTCTTGAGTAATTTTGTCTAGCCAGTGGGAAGATTGTTTTGGTTGTTGCATTGATTAATTCGTTTTCTAGATTATATAACAACCAGAAACGAAGAAATTAAGTTATTTAAAAAGTGAAAGTTGAGTCAATTACTTGATCTCAATAATGGTGTATTCAACTTCTCCAGAAGGTGCTTTGACCATGACTTTGTCGCCTGGTTTTTTACCAATTAAGGCTTTGCCCAAGGGTGAAGCGGCTGAAATTTTATTCTCTTGTGGGTCGGACTCGTACTCTCCTACAATAGTGTATGTTTTATTTTTTTTATCACCTTTTTTTTTGACAGTAACCGACGAACCAATTCCGACTTTAAGATGGGACTTGGTGGAAGTAACCACGATTGCTTTTTCTAGAACTGATTGAATCTCATCAATTCTGGTTTCAATTAGCTCTTTATCACTGCGGGCACTGTGATACTCACTGTTTTCTGAAAGATCGCCGTGCTCTCGTGCCGTTGAGACGCGCTCGATTGCTTCAGGCAGCTTGACTTCTTCAAGTTGCAAGAGCTCTTGTTGGAGTTCAGCTAAGCCTTCTTTGGTCAGCTCTACTTGGTCTAGAATTGGTTGGGTCATGTCCTGGTTTGTAGTACTTGGTTTTGATTTTTTCATGCGCTCAATAAGTATATCGTACTTAATCCAGAGCGCAAGGGCTGATCAAAGCCTATTGCGTTTTGAACGCTGGGCTACTCGGATCTCGAGTAGGGCTAGTTTGAGGGCTGCTTCAGCTAGAAGCAGCTCGCGTTTGTCTTCGGAAAGAAGCATGGTTTGTTTGGCCGCCTTGATGGCGGCCTCAGCCTTATCAAGACTGATGTCGCGGGCAGTTTTGGCACTATCAACAATGACTACCACTTTATTATCAGTAGTGACGTGCAGGAAACCATTCGACACGATCAGATTTTCCACCCGATTATCGATGGTGTAGTGCAATTCACCGAAATCAAGCTGACAGAACAACGCGGCGTGATGAGGCAGAATAGTTAGCTCGCCTTCAGCACCAGGCGCGGTGATCGACTCTACTTCGCCAGAAAACAACACCTTTTCTTGAGTAACAATTTCGAGAGCAATAGTTTTATTTGCCATATTGGTTAAAGTGTTTTAGCTTTGGCAATTACGTCATCAATCCCACCCACCATGTAAAAAGCTTGTTCGGGCAAATTATCGTGTTTGCCTTCGAGAATTTCTTTGAATCCACGAATGGTTTCTTTGATTGACACATATTTTCCAGGGACACTGGTAAACTGCTCGGCAACGAAAAACGGTTGGGATAGAAACTTTTGTACGCGGCGGGCACGAGACACCACCAGCTTGTCATCTTCTCCTAATTCTTCGATTCCCAGAATGGCAATAATGTCTTGCAGTTCTTTATAACGCTGCAGAATCTGTTGGACGCCCCTCGACACTTGATAATGATCTTCACCCACGACACTAGGATCGAGGATTTTTGAAGATGAGGTCAACGGATCAACCGCAGGATAAATAGCCTGCTCAGACAACTTGCGATCTAGAGAGATAGTTGAATCAATGTGAGCAAAGGTGGTTGCTGGGGCGGGATCGGTGTAGTCGTCTGCAGGGACATAAATAGCTTGAAACGAAGTGATCGAGCCCTTTTTAGTTGAAGTAATTCTTTCTTGAAGAGCACCCATCTCGGTGGCGAGATTAGGCTGATAACCGACAGCCGAGGGAATTCGACCTAGCAAGGCCGATACTTCAGCTCCTGCCTGACTAAAACGGAAGATATTGTCCAAGAAAAAGAGTACGTCTTCACCTTTATCGTCGCGGAAGTACTCGGCCATGGTCAGAGCAGTTAGCGCTACGCGTAAGCGGGCACCGGGTGGTTCGTTCATTTGACCGAAACACATTACGGTGCTTTTCAGCACTCCCGAGTCTTTCATTTCGTGATAAAGGTCATTACCCTCTCTGGTACGTTCACCCACACCTGCAAAAACTGAGTGACCCTTGTGTTCTTCAGCAATATTTCGAATAAGTTCTTGAATAATCACGGTCTTGCCTACCCCGGCTCCACCAAATGCACCAACTTTACCTCCCCGAGCAAACGGACAAATTAGATCAATTACCTTGATCCCAGTTTCGAGCATCACTGCCTTAGTTTCTTGATCGGCGAGCTCGGGTGCATTTTTGTGAATTGGTGAAGTTTTAGTGACTTTTATGGGTTTTTCCTCATCGATGGTTTCGCCCACAACATTAAACAGTCGTCCTAGGGTAGTTTCACCAACGGGGACGCTGATCGGGGCGCCGGTGTCATTTACTTCCTGGCCCCGTTGAAGACCGTCGGTGGTACCAAGCGCAATACAGCGCACTTCAAAAGGTGAGAGCTGTTGCTCTACTTCGAGGTAGAGGGTGGTTTCGTCTGCCGCCTTGAGTGTTAGAGCGCTGAGAATTGCTGGCAATTGTTCTTCAAACTTGACGTCCACCACTGGACCGATAATTTGAGTAATTTTACCTTTATTTTGTTTCGACATATTTTCCTTCCATATATGCTTTGAGTAAAGACAATTAATTAGTTAATGATAATGTGGCGGTGGTGATATCTAGTAATTCGTTGGTAATGCTGGCTTGTCTTTGTTTGTTGAAGATTAGTTTCAGTTCGTCAATTAACTCATCAGCGTTTTCACTGGCGTTTTTCATGGTCACCATTCTGGCTGAGTGTTCGCTGGCTTTGGCCTCCAAGAATGCTTGATAAACTGTGTTTTCAACGTAGTAAGGCAAGAGGTTATTGAAGATTACTTGAGGAGTTGGCTCAAATAAATACTCGGTTTTTTTTGGTTCTCCAAGCTGTTCGATTTCGTCAGTTGTCATAACTTGTCCGATCGGGAGAAGTTGGGTCCGGAATGGTTTTTGAATTAATGTGTTGACGAAATCCATGTAAAACAACTCAACTTCACGAGTGCGATTTTCAATAAATTCGTTGGTGATCAACGTCACAATTGGTTGTATGTCGTTGATTGATATCGAGTCAGGGAGATCGTTAAATTGAGCAAAAATAGGTAAGCCGTAGAATTGGCAAAAAAGCATCGCTTTTTTGCCCACGGTAATTAACTCGCTATTAGGATGAGTTTTGAGCCAGCCAGTCAGTTCTTTAAACAGTGTTTGGTTGAGACTGCCACAAAGCCCACGATCGGTGGCGATCACCAGCGCCAGAGAGCGATCAGAGCTGCCTTGTTTCAGGAGTGGGTGGAGAGTGTCGTCAATCAAGGGAGCAAGAATTTTTAAAGATTGATTTAGAGCTTTGGTGTAATTACGAGAAGACAAGGCTTGTTGTTGAGCCTTGCGCATCTTGCTGGCCGAGACCATCTCCATTGCCTTGGTAATCTTGGCAATATTGCCGGCAGTACTGATACGTTGTTTGACTTCGCGGGTATTAGCCATTGGCTTCTTTCACTAACTGAAACTCAGGATGGTTAGAGTTGAATTTTTCAATCGCAGTTTTCAGCTTGCTCTCGATGGTCTCGGACAATTTTTGTTCTTGAGCAATTTCCTTGAGTAAATCCTGATGCGAGCTGTGTAAATAAGCTAAGTATTGAGTTTCCCACTGTTGAATTTTTTGAATTTCCACCTGATCTAATAATCCTTTAACGGCAGCAAAGATGACACCAACTTGCTCCTCCATTTTCAAAGGTTTGTCCCAGCCTTGTTTGAGAATTGAGTTGACACGCATTCCTCGTTCTAATTGGGCCTTAGTTTTTTCATCTAGGTCGCTACTAAATTGGGAAAAAGCTTCGAGCTCGCGGTATTGAGCCAAGTCAAGCTTCATCGTGCCTGCAACTTGTTTGGTAGCCTTACGCTGAGCCGAAGAGCCAACTCTTGAGACCGATAAGCCCACATTGATAGCTGGTTTCATGCCTGAATTAAATAAATCGGTTTCTAAATAGATTTGACCATCGGTAATTGAGATAACGTTGGTTGGGATATAAGCAGAAACGTCGTTAGCTTGAGTTTCAATAATTGGCAAGGCAGTGATCGAACCTCCACCGTGTTTAGCATTCAGTCGGCAAGCGCGTTCGAGCAAGCGTGAGTGCAAGTAAAAAACATCTCCAGGATATGCTTCTCTACCTGAGGGGCGGCGTAACAGCAATGAGATTTCACGATAAGCTTGAGCGTGCTTGCTCAAGTCGTCAAAAATGATCAACACGTCTTTACCCTGCTCTAGAAAATACTCAGCTATGGCTTGACCGGCGTAGGGAGCCAAAAATTGAGTTGAGGCTGGGTCAGAGGCGGTTGCGGCGACGATACAGGTGTAATCCATAGCGTGACGCTCAGTCAAGACCTGTACAGTTTGAGCCAGAGCCGATCGTTTTTGACCGATACTGACATAAACGCAGAGCAGATTTTGATCTGCTTGGTTGAGAATCGTCCCCAGAGCAATTGCTGTTTTACCTGTTGATCGATCACCGATGATCAGCTCGCGTTGACCTCGACCAACTGGGATCATGGCATCAATTGCCTTGATCCCAGTCTGAACTGGTTCTGTGACCGATTGCCTGGCCATTACGCCAGGCGCAATCTTTTCCAGCGGCATGAATTTTTTGGGTTTGAGCTGGGGCTTGCCATCAATTACTTTACCTAATGGATTCACAATTCTGCCAACAATGGCATCGCTCACACCGATCGACAAGATTTTTTTGGTGCGTCGAACGGTTTGTCCGGCAGAGACGTGTTGAGCATTGCCCAAGGCGACGATGCCCACGACTTCTTTTTTGAGATTGAGAGCAAGCCCCAGCTCATTTTGACCAATGTCGATTAACTCACCAGACATGACTTCGTTCAGACCGTTGACCGTGATCACGCCATCTCCAAACTCAATTACAGTTCCAACAGATTCGGGCTCAGGAGTGAGGTTCGATTGCTTAATTAATTCTGCTAGTTGAGTTTGAAAATTTTGGTCTGATTGCATAATTTCTTCCCTTTACAAATTGTTCTTGATTTGTTGATGTAGTTTTTGCAGTTTTGTCTTGATTGTTCCGTCGAACTCTTGGTCGTTAATTCTGATACTTAGACCACCAATCAAGCTGGGGTCAATTACTTCCTTGATTAGATACTCGCCGCCAAAGCGTTTCTCCAAACCCCGTTCGAGTTTTGATTTTTGTTCGGTAGTCAGTTTTGCTGCTGTCGTAATTTCGACTATTGGGGTTTGGGTTTGGATTTTTTTCAGTTGACCGGCGATAGTGAGGTCAAACTCCTGATCACCAATGCGAATTTTGATTCCACCGAGGTTAGTTGCGTCGATGGTCTCGATAATCTCAAATTTGTTGCCAAGTTTGGCGGTCAATAATTGACGCAAGATGCGCGCTTGATCACTATCAAGCTTTGTGGCGGTGGTGACTTTGACTTGGATTTTTGTAAATTTTTGCATACAAACTGAGATTGCACTTATAGTCTTGCCAATACAATGTCTAACTGTTCATTGACTAAATTTTTCTTATCGGTGTCTGTCAGTTTTTTGTCAATTACTTTTTCACTTGCCGTGATGATCGAACTTACCAACTCATCTTTCAACGAAGTTATACGTCTCTGTTTTTCTACCTGCCACTTCTGTTCTTCGCCCTTGACGAACTTGGTTACTTCTTCTTGAGCAACCGCAAGCAACTCTTGTTTTTTTTCTTTTACTTGAGTAGTAATTTGCTCAAGTTTTTTTGTTTCTTCCGATTCCAATTTTTTTTGAGTCTTGAGTTTCAGTGCTTCGATCGCTGCCTTCTCCTCAATTAGATCTCGGGCGGCCTTTTGTCCTTCCTCAATTCTTTTTGAACGTTCTTCAAAAACTTTGAGAATAGGTTTGTACAACAAGTAGCTTAACAGACCCAAGATAACAGAAAAATTAATTATCTGGAAAATAATCTGTAGTGGCTGAATTTCCATAGTGACTCCTTTACGATTTAATTAATCTTGCGGGGCAGCAACTCAACTCTGATTCTGTCTTACACGAACTTCAAGATTAAAGCCACAACTAAGAGATAAATTGCAATTGCTTCAGCAAAAGCGATGCTCAAAATCATGGCTGTTTGAATCTTACTTGAAGCTTCTGGGTTACGACCGATGGCGCTCAAACCACTCGAGCCGATCCATCCAATAGCAAGTGCAGGTCCAACGACGCCTAGTCCCATGAGTAAACCAATGGCAAGATCTGTGTTCATATTCTTTCTTTCTTTTTTTTACTAATAATACTTATTACTCTCAACTGTTTTGAACTTAATGTGATTTTGCGGTAGCCATGTTATAAAAAACTAAACTTAACATGGTGAATACTAATGCTTGAATAAAACCGACGAAAATCTCTAATCCATAAAATGGCACTGGTACCAGAACTTTAGTTAAGTAAGCAATCACAACGATTAAAACCTCACCGGCAAAAATGTTGCCAAACAACCGGAACGCAAAAGAGATAATTCTGGCAAATTCCGAGATGGTTTCCAGAATTCCTACATAGAAGTTGATGGGATTCGAGAAGTTGATAAACTTTTTGAAATAACTAAAACTCAAGTATTTAAACCCAAAGTATTGAATTAGAAACACCGAAATCAGTGATAGAGCAAAAGTGGTATTCAAATCTGCGGTCCCAGGTCGAAAAATGGGTACAAACACTGAGTGAGTCGTTGAGGGTCCTGTCGCTGCTTCTCCGTGAACTTCTTCAGTTGCAGCGAGAGCTGGTTGAATTATCTCGGAAAAAGACGTTTGTTCTGACTCACTTGCTAACACCTCCTCATAAGTTTCTTGCTGATGGGTAATACCAATGGTCCCCACTCCAGGTATCAACCCTAACCAGTTATTTAAAATGATGAACAGAAAAAAGGTTGATAGTGCAGGAAAAAAATGGCGACTTTTTTTCAAGTCGCCAGTGACCGAGTGTACGAGTCCAAAGAGGACTTCAACTAGCCACTCGGCAAAGTTTTGGATGCCGGTTGGTCGAATTGATCGAGCGTTAAATTTTGTTCTAAAAATAATTGCAAAGATGAGTAACATCAGTGAAACCAGCAAGCTGGTAAACATCGAGTTGGTGACAGGCAACGAACCTATATGAAACAGGGTTTCTGCATTAAGTGAGATGTGGATTCCAGACGACATAACTCGGCCAATTATACAATTAAGCAACAACACGTCAACACACGAATTATAACGTGCTGCTAAAAGTTTCTAAGTTACTTTGTTAGCACTATCACAGCGCTGTATTTTGCAGCGGTGTCTTCGGTGGCATATCCTTCGGCATACTCAAGTTTTAAACCGGTAGCTTCTGAGAGTGATACCACCAATGCCTGATCTTCTTCAGCGGTAAGGACTAGTCCCTCCGCCTCGCTTTCGTAACTGCCTTTGGCATTACCAGCGGTGGCAGATTTTACTCCTGCTTTATCGAGTGCTTGCTTAATAGTACCTGCGTAACCAGCTTTGGTCGTGGCATTAACTACCAATAGATCTAAGGTAGACAAATCAACTTCTGCTAGCTCTGGAGTGGGAGTTGGCTCTACCTCATCGGTTTGAGTTGGAACCACTTCAACTTCTGGCTGGATGACTTGGTCGACTGTGTCTTTATTAGATAATGACAGCCAGCCCAACCCAACTCCAACGCCAATGGCAACTACGGCGACAAAAACTG
>DAOOPX010000015.1:0-11789 GCA_035388465.1 Candidatus Woesebacteria bacterium | reverse complement strand
AGCCAAAGTTTGCTGAGTTTTAGTCTCAACGTTTTCCACCAGTATCTTGGTCAGATGAGTCTCGCCCTCCGCAGCCAGTACTTGGCTATTCCACAATACTTTAATCTTGGGATGATTCAACACCCTATCTTGCATGATTTTACTGGCTTTGAAACTGTCGCGGCGGTGAATAATCGTGACACTTTGAGCAAACTTGGCGAGCGCCAGCGCGTCTTCCATAGCACTGTCACCGCCGCCCACTACAAAAGTGATTTTATCACGGAAGAAGGCTGCGTCACACACGGCACAGGTGGCTATACCTTTACCCAATAACTTTTTACCACCAGCAACTGGTGGAATAATTGAGGCAGCACCGGTGCTGATAATAATCGAATCGGCTTCAATCGCGGGAGGCGTCTGTTTAATTGCTGCCTGGACTTTCTGCCACTGTTCGGGCGAAGTCTGATCGAAATCAGTTGGATTAAGCTCAGCTGGTAAATTTGTCCAGACTTTAAATGGCCGAGCAGTCAAATCCACTGCAGTCGCCCAAGTATCAAGAATTTGGGTACCAAATCGGGCAGCTTGTTGACGCATCTCGATCATCAGATCGGGACCGTTCTTACCTTGTTCAAACCCAGGGAAGTTCTCGACCACGCTGGTGAACATCAGCTGGCCGCCGGCCTTCAGGCCGGCAATCAGGATGGGCGCGAGCTCTGCTCGCGCCGCATAGATCGCGGCAGTGAAACCTGCCGGACCCGAGCCAATAATCGCTAACTTAGTTTTTTGAGGTTTTGTCATACTTAACTGTTAATTGTCATGCTGAGTCCCGATTTCTATCGGGATCGAAGCATTACCCCTCTAACATCTTAATGTACCCATCGCGACCAGCGAAGCCAGTTTGTCTGCCTACTTCTTGGCCATTTTTAAATAAAATCACAGTGGGGATACTCATCACCCCATATTTTCCCGACAACTCATGATTTTCATCGACATTGACTTTGGCGATCACGGCTTTGCCTTGGTACTCGTCGGCCAGGGCATCAATGATTGGTCCAGCCATTCGGCACGGACCACACCACTCAGCGAAAAAATCAACTAATACTAGCTTATCACCCGCATCTTTGAGCACTTGCTCAAAACTGGTTTCATTCAAGTGAACTGCACCTGACTGTTTTGTGTCTGACATATTTGTCTCCTTTTATTAATTAATGTTTGTACTTAGCGTTTGTAATTCGTGCACAGCGTTAGCGTAACGCTTCTTTGAGCAAATCCTCTAGTTGCGTCCACTGTCTTGACCTAGAACAGCGAGAAACCTCACCGGATAAAATGTCGCGCGCTACTCGTCCCAACGAGTTGCGCGCCGCCACTACTTGACGAACAATCTCAATACAATCACGATCGTCATCCAACATTTTTATCACCCCGCCCACTTGTCCTTGAACACGTTTAAGTTGATTGCTGGTTCGCTCGTGGGGAGCTGGATTTTTTTGTGCTTGGCTGTCTTTCATTCAGGGGCAATAATATACCCAAGGGGGGTATGGTGTCAACTAGGAATTTTGGGCTAATTCAGCCATCAGTCGATTCAGTTTTTTTTGCTCAGTTGGGCTCAGCTCGGGCTGCGTCTCGAGCTGAGCAATCTCAGCTGCCAGCGCCCGTCGGCGACGGGCACTGAGTTGCTGACCGACAAACTCAACTGTTTTTTGCCACTCGCTTGCTTCTTTGCCAGTTTCCAACACCAGCATAAAATTTTTATCAACAAATACCTTCATTAATTCCTGCTGTAGATCATCAGGCAGTTTTTTACTCAGTTGAGAAATTTCCCCAACGTTCGGATTATCCAAGTACGCTTTAACCAGGGCTTTAATTACGACCCACTCCAACTCAATCTCACTCAGTTGCTGCAATCTTTCGCTGACGGCGGATGGTTTAGAACGCAACAACAGAAAAGCCAGGTAGCGCTCAAATTGCTCCGGCACGACTGGTTGCGCGGCGCCAACTGGTGTTTCTTCTTGCTCTGGAGTCCCACGTTTGCCCGATTGAGATTTTTCGGCAAAGTGGCGAATGTCGCTACTGAGCAAAGCAAAAGTTGTTTGGAGCGAGGTGGCTAAATTTTTCAGATAGAACTCACGCTCCACCGCACTCTCAATCTGCCACAGGATTGGCGCCAGCTCTTTAATTACTTGTTTTTTGCCCTGAGCCGAGCTCAAATCATGAGAGTTGAGACTGGAGTCGATCAAAAATTGATAAGCGCTAATCGGACGTTTGACTGCTTGGCGCCACTCCTTTGGATTAGCTCTGGCCCAATCGTCAGGGTCTTTACCTTCCAACATCGGTACTACTTTTAGTTCTAAATCGAATGGTTTGAGCACCGAGAGCGCCCGCTTGGTAGCTTCAATCCCAGCGGCATCAGCATCTAACGCCAAAATAATCGTGTTCGCCACCCGCTTGAGCAGCTGAGCGTGATCGACTGTCAGGGCACTACCTTTAATCGCCACCACGTTGTTGACTTCGGCTTGAACCGAAGAGATGACATCAAACTCACCTTCGGTGACAACTGCGGCGCCAGCTGTGACCAGCTGGCGCCGCAGTTCGCTCAGCCCAAACAACATTTTTGACTTGTGATACAGCACCGTCTCCGGTGAGTTGATATACTTGGCTTCTTTAGCATTTGGGTCAAGTAACCGACCAGAAAATCCCACGACTTGACCGCGATGGTTGCGCAGCGGGAAAATTATTCGATGGCGCAATCGATCGTAGTAGTTTCCACCTGTTTTATGCGTGATTAACCCAGCTTGCTCCAAAGTTGATAACGAAAACTTTTTCTTTTGGTGCAAGTATCTGATCAAACCATCCCAACGTGGCAGAGCGTAACCCAAACCGAACAGTTTAATCGACTGACTAGTGACTCCCCGTTGTTTCAAATACTCCCGTGCCTTTTCTCCCACCTGATGCTTGGTCAAAAGGTAGTGATAATACTCTTTAGCTAACTCCAAACAGCCGAGCAACGACTCTCGTTGCTCGTCCTCCTGAGTTTTAAACTCATGTCGTAAACTGATGCCCGCTCTCTCCGCCAAACTTTGCAACACTTCATAAAAACTCATGTTGTCGTAACGCATCAGGAACTCAAACACATCTCCGCCCGCGCCACAGCCAAAACACTGAAAGCGCTGCATCTGCTCACTGACAAAAAATGAGGGAGTTTTCTCATTATGAAACGGACACAAACCTTTATAGTATGTCCCTGACTTTGTCAGTGATACTTTTTCACCAATCAACGCCACAATATCGCTAGCTTCTTTGATTTGTTGAATTTGTGACATAACTTCACCCAAAGCTTACTCAATTGATCTTGCACCCAGTGTAGTGCCACCGGCAGCGAGCCAATGGTTTATACTATTATACAGTCACTTTATCAGTTCGAAAGGAAAAAAATGACCAAAAAACCAGCTAAATTGTCGTACTTTAAAACTCCGTTCAGCGAGTATTTTAACTTGCTCTCTGATATCGATAAAGGCAAACGCGATACCAAAGAGTTTGGCTCTATCTTAATTTTGAGTTTAGTCGAAGAAATTGGCGAGACAGCCCGAGCATATTTGGCAGAGCATGGCCGCAAGGGCTCCAACCTTGCGGCCCAACGTGACGAAAGTTACCAACAAGAACTAGGTGACATTATCGTCTGTATTCTTCGCCTTGCTCGAGTCAAAAAAATTGACTTACATGAGCGAGTACTCTACTCACTCAATAAAATTAAGGCAAGAAGACTCAAGCCCAAAGGCGCCTGATGCTTGAAGGGCAAAAACTCTTCCATCTTCCCTGGTTTTTACCCCTCGTCTTGAGTTTAATTACTGGATTATTTCTGATTCAAAAAATTAACCTACCGGCGGCGGATATAGGCAGACATCTGGTTAACGGTCAGCTCATTTGGCAAACAGGATTGAACTCTCCAGTGCTCTACCAAAATTTTTACTCCTATACTCAGCCAGAATTCAGTTACCCCAACCATCACTGGTTATACGGAGTGATAATTTGGCCAATAAAAGAGTTGTTTGGCGCCGCTGGTTTGATTTTGCTGAATGCGGGGCTGATCGCCAGTAGTGTCTGGCTGATTTTTCGACAACAGATGAGGAAAGAAAAATCAGCCTTACTCGTCGCTTGGCTAATTGCTTTGCCACTGGTAGCTTGGCGGACTGAGGTCCGCCCCGAAAGCTTCAGTCTGCTCTTCCTTGCCCTTATCACTGTACTTCTCAATCAGTTTGCTCAGCAAAAAATCAAACCAATTTGGCTAATTTTAATTCTGGTGACGATTATGATTTTCTGGGTCAACACTCACTTATTTTTTCCGCTGGGAATTGGTCTAGTTGGTTTCGAACTGATTAAAAATTTGATAGTTAAAAATAAACAGATAACCAACAGAAAAACCCAGATTCAAGTTCTGAGCTTAGCTCTTCTGACAATGATCGGCGCCACTCTTGTCAATCCCAACACTTGGCGCGGAGCCTTAGTCCCATTTACCATCTTCCAGCATTACCCTTACCCAGTGGCAGAGAATCAAACCACTCTTTTCTTTTTTCAGTACTACCCAAATCAAACAATTTACTGGTATTTCCTGGTCTGGTCAGTGATTAACTTAATTATACTGATCGGCAACTGGCCAAAACGCCATCTGGCCACAATTATGATTGAGTCATTCTGGACCATTGGTTTAATTACCGCTGGCCTGATCATTGTCCGCGTGTACCCAGTGGTGGCGTTATTGAGCCTGCCGAGCATGATTCATAATCTTGATCGGCTGATCAATCGCCATCGAACCAAATTGCGCCACTTATTTAACGAACAACGTAACTGGTTGTTTTTATCTCCAACGATAGTATTGATTCTTTTGGCAGCCAGTGCCACCCGGCACTGGCTGCCCAACTTAGCCAACTTTGGCCTAGACTTCCAACCTGGCTCGCTTCAGGCTCGCCAGTTTCTTCAGCAGCTACCAGCTGGTGCCAAAATTTTCAATAATTACGATGTAGGCGGTTATCTGATTTATCAACAACTACCTCAACAAGTATTTGTCGATAACCGCCCCGAGTCTTACTCCCCTGATTTCATGAAAGACTGGTACATCAAACCCCAGCAAAACGATCAAGCCTGGAATGAGCTGGTAGATCGCTACCAACTAAACATCATCTTTTTTTATCGTCATGACGCGACCGACTGGGCACAACCGTTTTTGATCAAGCGTCTGAGCGATCCTGAGTGGGTGCCGGTGTATGTTGACGCATACTTCTTGGCGTTCGCCAAAAAATCACCTGAGAACTCAGCTTTGATTGAGCAACTCCAAATACCTCAAGATTACTTTCAAGTCAGTCAAGAAAACTAGTTCAACTAATATTGAATCTTAGACTTATTGATGTAAATTATTCACACATCTGATAAAATCACTTGTTATATGCTTAAAAAAATATCTTTTCTGGTTTTTAGTATATTTTTCTTGACCGGTTGCACCCTTTGGGGTGATCAAACTACTCCCCAAGAACAACAGCAGCAAACGATCGACGCCGATGACAACTCGGCAAAAATTGATCAGCTCACTCCTGAAGCAACCCTGTCTGGTGAACAACGAGGAATTGTTGTTCCCCTCACCAAAGAAGAGCTCACCAAACACGCGTTGGCTAATGATTGTTGGTTACTAATTGATGGATTAGTGTACGACGTGACTGCTTACGCCCCAACTCATCCTGGTGAGGCTGAAACCATTTATCAGAACTGTGGTAAAGATGCCAGTAGCGCCTTTGCCACCATGGGTGACAAAGGCGAACCTCACTCGCCCAAAGCTACAGAACTGCTGAAAAAATTTTATCTTGGCGCCTTGATCAAGTAGGAACTCCAAAAAAGTATCTAGCAATCTTTGTCCAGCTGGCAATTATTTTGTTTTGATTCGGACAAGTAGTTTGTCATAAAGAATTGCCCCCGCCAAGTACGACATCGGAATTGTGATAATCAATCCAACCCAAAAAAGCATTGCCGCTCCAACATTGAGTGCACCAATGACTAACTCCACCGCTAATATCTGCCACTTAATTCCCTCAGTCATCTGAGCTGAAAGTTTGAAGGCTTCTTTCACCTCCAAATCGTTGCGATCTATGATCAGATACATCACCGGCCAATACTTAAGACTAATATATAAACCAGGTATAATCAGCAGAATTAAACCTACAACTATCATGATACTCAGCTTAATTGCCGCATATAAATACACCAAAAATCTGTTTGCTTGTGAAAATAAATCGGTCCAACCAAAGTCTTGATTTCTAATCATTTTCAATACTGAAAAAACCAAGCCAGCCGAAATAAATGCTTGTACCACCACAAAAATTACTTCAAAAGCGAAGGTAATGAGACTCTTCTCACCAGATGATTCTGAAACTAAATCCAATGATTTTTCACCCGCTATCATGATTAAAAATACAACTACCAACACCGACAAAATTTTAGTCCACTTCGGACGAAAAATTTCCCAAGCTTCTGTTAGTAGCTCAAGTGGCTTAATTTTGACAAGATCGTCTTTAATTGTGACTGCCTGAGTTTTTTTCCCGCTCATAACCTGCCTACTCTCTCAACTCGAAGAGTACTCGATTAAAATCATTCTATCACAAATTAACTCTGATGTTGTATCATACGCCTGATCAGAGGAAGCGTCGCATAGCGGTCAATTGCACACGCTTGGAAAGCGTGAGCCGCAAGGCTTCGTGGGTTCGAATCCCACCGCTTCCGCGAGGAACATCAGTGACGAGCGAGAAAGGTGGGATGAGAAGTTTACCCCGTCAGAGCTGAGGCGAATGCGGGGAATCCCACCGCTTCCGCGAGGAATATTAGTGACGAGCAAAAAAGGTGGGATGATCCCGATCGCAATCGGGACCACCGTTTTCCATACGACATTATTGGGTTTTAAAGTTGTTTTTGACGATATTGATCCTATAATATAATTTACCAATGAATCGAGAAGTATTGAGATCAATTAGGTCAAAATTAAATTTTGGCTGTTTAGCATCTGCTGTTACAAAAAGGGTAGCAGAAAAACAGCCATCTGACTTAGATTCTCATGAAAGACTGCGTCAGCAATGGTTAATGCCGTTGTTAATAACACTAGCCGTATCTTTACTGTATTTATCTGGTGACCAAGCTCAGCCAAAAGTAACAATTAGCCAGTGTGAGTATCCTCCACCTCCCCCCACCGTCACCATCGATCAAGTTAAATCTGCTATTGGACAAAGCGAACAATTATTTTCACCCGAGTTACCATCTGACCCCAGCTACGACCCTTACTTCAGTATTTGGGAGATATTTTACATATCCGACCTAATGAGAACTCTTTCTCAAAATCCTCAAAACATTAACAACACCACAATTGATATTTTAACTGTTGAAACGACTTCAACTCAATCGGTTCCAGAAATAGACAAGTTGATAGCGGATCAAATCGTTTATGCCAATGTCGCGGCGGCGCGCACTGGATCAGAAGTGCGCTCAAGACACGTGGGCGTTCATCACTCAAGCCATAATGAAGTATTACCTTATGAGGAAAATCTTTATCAGCTAATAGGATGCGAAGGCTATCTTGAGAGTGCCTGTCAGGCAAAAAAGGATTTTGGTGCTGACCAAACCACTCTTCTTATTTCTCCAAACACACTTACCGCTTGCGGAATGGCTTACCAACCACTCAGTATTACCCAAAAAATCCTCTCAAATAGTGCTTTATCCTTAGTTACCCTCCATCCGGGTTGTTTATTTGAGGGCGCATTAACTCATGAAAGCCTGGGTCATAACTTAACGATGGGTCATAATATTGAAGATAGTTATCTTCTAACACACTATCCTTGGGCACACGGTGCACGGACTAGGGAAGTTGTTCTCTTGCGTTTCTACGCATCCCGTTCGATAATGGCATATCGTTTCCCTGATAATACTCCTATTAACATTGGATTTCCTGGTTATAGCAGTCCTGAATTAATTTTGAATGGGGTCACTCTAGGTAATGTTGAAACTGCAAATAATGCTTTAGTGTTTAAAACGGTTGCACCAATTTTCGCCGAAAACTCTCCCACAAAAGTTGGCCCAGATTTAACCGTCTTTCCACCAGCTCAATTAATATACTTACCAACTGAGCCAATCACTATATCAGTGAAATCATTATTGCCCCAATCAGTTATTATGCTCAAAAGTCTTGAAAATCAATACTCTTCGTTATATAGAACAAGAACGGGTGCTGACAACACTGCAACGCTATCGGTTGAAAGTATGCATATATCTCCCGTAAATACATACTCAATTAATGTTAACGGCGGTCACCCTGAAACATTTGAGGTTCAATATCTATTGGCCGACAAAAGAGTGGAAGTTACTGTGGTAATGCCTGACGGGCACAACAAAACTGGTTTGCTCGTTAGCGCCCCATTTGCGCATCAATCCACAAAAACCAACAGCGACGGTGTGGTCACTCTTGATTTGGTCGGTCGCGATCAAATAATACGCGCGGTCGGATTAACACCAGACAGAAAAATACTTTGTTCGGGAGAAGTTGAGTATTCAGCAGGTGATAACAGAACAGTCTATGAAATATCAATGAGATGCGCTCCGCCGCAAAATGTTTTCCTGCCTATCGTTGGAAATAATAATTAAATTAGATTGCGCGTGACGAAAGTCTTGCTAGATAAGCAAATTGATCAATCAATCACCAACTCAGCAATTACTGGCAACTAGTTAAGCTGATCATTTTTGCTTAGCAGGATGCTATACTTTTCGAAGTGGTGAAAAAATTAACAAAATTAAAACTACTGGTAATAATTGTGCTGGGACTAAGTTTAGTCGCCGGCGGCGGATTCGCCGCCGGCTACTGGTGGCTACAACAATCCGGACAACTACCTTCGCTTTTATCTTCACCGACCGCCAATCAAGAAACCGAGTTCGTCCGAGAAGTTTTTACCTTAATTCAAAACGATTACTGGGACAAAATCGAAGAACCTAAATTGGTCGAGCTCTACATGTTGGCCATTGGCCAAGTGTACGGTCCTCAAAGTGAGCTAAAAACCAAAGACTTGCAGAGTCTGCTGGAAAATTATGATCAACTGATTAAGCAACATCCTGACCAAAATCATGCCGAGCTAGCCGCTTCAGTCAATGATTTAGTACTGCGGAATTTACAGCCAGCCAATAGAAGCATGATCTATACCGAGAAGAACGCAGAAGACTTGGAAAAGCAGGTCGCTAATATCGACTCGGACACCGATCTGTTTGCTACTTTAGACGTCGCGCCAGATGCTTCAGCTTCCGCAGTTGAACAAGCTTATGAGTCAAAAGTGGCAGAGATTGATTCCACCGCCACTGACTCAGCCACCAAAACAGAAATGCTGGCTGAAGCCGAGCGAGCGTACGAAACAATTGGCAATGAGGAAAATCGCGAGCGTTACAGTGAAACCAAGGTTGAGCCAACCATTTATGGCAAAAATCTGGGTAATAATATTTCTTACGTAAAAGTCAAACAATTTTCTCCCACAACTATCGAAGACCTAGATCAAATTTTGCAAAAGCTGGGCGCAAATCCAGACAGCAACTCCTTGATTCTGGATTTGCGCGCCAACATTGGCGGAGCAATCGACGGCTTACCCTACCTGCTCGGTCCATTCATTGGACCCAATCAATATGCCTATCAATTTTTCTCCAAAGGTGAAACTCATGATTTTAAAACTAAGTCAACGAAGTTGCCTAGTCTAGAACAGTTTAAAAAAGTGGTCGTACTAATTGATGGTGAAACTCAATCATCTGCAGAAGTGATGGCGGCCACGTTCAAAAAATACCGCGTGGGAGTACTGGTTGGTGCCTCAACTAAGGGTTGGGGCACCGTTGAGCGGGTGTTTCCTCTCGAGCACCAGCCCGCCGAAAGCGTCAAGTACTCAGTTTTCCTAGTCCACAACCTAACTCTCGATGAAGCCGGCGAGCCGATCGAAGGAAAAGGAGTTACTCCAGATATTGAACTGAGTAATGCCAATTGGCAAGAACAGTTACTTGGATATTTTTCCGATCAAGATTTAATTAAAGCCGCTGTTTCTGTAGTTGAGAAAAAATAAGCATTGTTGCACAAAACCGAGCTTGCTTTTTTGGGGAGATAAATTTCACATTTCACATATTGATAAATATGTCTATACGTTGATTCTTGAGAATAAGATCATTATCGAGTAAAATGTTTTTATGACTATTCAGCTACAGATCAAAGCAATATTGCTTAAATATGGGGTAAAAAAGGCCGCCCTATTTGGTTCTTATGCCACGAACCAACAAAATCAAAACAGCGATGTTGATATTATCATCGAATCACCAAAGGGTATGGGAATCGAATTTATCGGTCTTAAACATGAGTTAGAAGACACCCTCAATAAAAAAGTCGATTTGCTCAGCTATTACGGCTTGGACAGATACATCGGTCCATACATCTTGGAATCACAAAGAGTGATAATGTAAACGATATTCTTATTTCAGCGGAGAATTAATACTCAATGTTTATTAATTGGCTAAAAAGACATCAAAAAATAACTTTAGGGGTTGGTGCGTTGATTGGGATTGGATTAAGCGCCAGCTTGACCGTCAAGCTGGCGCCCCAAATCGGTAGAACTACGTCGGTCATCAATGTCGCTGGAGCTACGCAACTCATCGAAGATTCGAGCTGGACTGAAAGTGTCGCCATTCACGATCAAGAAAGTGTTCCGGACCAAATCGGCATCTTACTTCTGGGATACGGCGGCGCTGGTCACCAAGGTGGTGGCCTGAGTGACGTGATTCAAGTCATCTATATCGACAAAACCAAAGAAAAAACTGCTTTAATATCCATTCCTCGTGATTTGTGGGTAAAACAGAACGGTGGTAAAGAAAGTAAAATTAATGGGGCTTGGGTGCTGGGAGGGAACAAAAATCAAATAACAACCCAAGCACAAACGGCCAAACAAATCGTGTCGCAAATTACTGGCTTACCAATCCATTACTTTATCTCAGTTGATTTCGTCGGCTTTGAGCGGTTAATTGGCCAAGATTTGAAAGGCATCGAGGTGAATGTCAGTGAGCCGTTGGTCGATAGCTGGTATCCAATTAAAGGTGAGGAACTGAACACCTGTGGTTTAACGGCTGAAGAAGTGGGCGAACTGACAGCTAAGTACTCCGGCTTTGAGCTAGAAAAGCAGTTTCCCTGCCGCTATGAAAAACTAAATTTTCAACCAGGAATTAACAAAATGCAGGGCGGCGAAGCGCTCAAGTTCGTTCGCTCCCGCCATGGTTCTAACGGTGGCGATTTTTCCCGCGCTCGCCGCCAACATGAGTTACTTGAAGCAATTAGCAAAAAAATAATCTCTCTAGAGGCAGTTAAAAATGTTGACAAGATTTATCAGACAATGACACAAAACGTGAACACTGATTTAGATCTTGATGGAGCGCGGCGGCTCGCCGCCGCGCTCCCCTCACTTCCCTCTTTTTCCCTCACTCGCATCAGCCTTACTACTGAAAACGTCCTCTCTTCCGGTCCATCTTCCAGCCTCATCCCTCGCGCTGGCGCTAACAACTGGACCGAAGTACAGCAATATCTAGAATCCCAACTTCAATAATTTTGAGTTACAATACATTACCGCTATCATTGACACAGTTGGAGACGTCGCATAGTGGTCAATTGCAACGGGTTGCTAACCCGTACCGATTTATCGGTTCGTGGGTTCAAATCCCACCGTCTCCGCCAAGTTTTACATTCAGCGAAATTGAAAGAATTTGCCTCGGCGCAAAGCGCC
>DAOOPX010000014.1:0-11849 GCA_035388465.1 Candidatus Woesebacteria bacterium | reverse complement strand
TACCGAAGAAATCCAAGCCTTACGCCAAATTGCTGAATCAGGAAAATTCTCAACAGGAAAAGGTACTAACACAGACCAAGATATTTTTCCCCAATATCAAAAAAACATCATCAGCTATTTTGAGCTGAAAAAACCTTGGAAAATAGTTGTTGACAGCTGCAACACAACATCGGGCATGTTTTATCCCAGCATCTTCCGTAAGGCGGGCTGTGAGGTAATCGAACAGAACTGCGATCTCAACAGCGACTTTCCGCTTGGGGCTCCCGACCCAACTGAGATTGAGGTGCTGGAGCGACTGGCAAAAAGAGTCAAAAAAGAAGGTGCCGATCTAGGTTTTGCCTACGATGCTGATGGCGATCGCATGTCGGCTGTCGACGAGAACGGTCGGGTGTTGTGGATGGACACAATCGTCTCACTTTTTGCTCAAGACGTCCTGGAGTTTATGCCTGGATCTAAAATTGTGTACAACACTCTTTGCTCAAGACAAGTGACAGAAACTATCAAACAAGCTGGTGGTGCTCCGGTGATGTGGCTAACCGGCCACTCGTTTATCAAGGCCAAGGTTAAAGAAGAAAGAGCGCCATTTGGCGGTGAGTTATCTGGACATATCTTCTTTATGGATAATTTCTTTGGGCATGACGATGGGGCTTATGCAAGCTTGAGATTACTTCAATTCCTGGAAAGAACAAAGCAGAGTTTGTCTCAAGCGGTTAACAAACTATCCCAATATGTCAGTAGTCCTGAGATCAAGTTCGGTCTAGCCGATGCGATCAAGTTTGAGTTTGTCAGCACCAAAATCAAGGCTGAGTTTAAAAAACATTGGCCTGACGCTGAGTATACCGACATTGAAGGAGTAAGGATGGACCTTCCCACCCGAATGGCGATTGCACGAGCCTCACAAAACGGCCCGTACATCACACTCAAGTTTGAAGGTAAAACCCAAAAAGAGTACGACGAACTTAAAAAGACACTCAAACAAATATTAAGCCAGTATTCAGAAATTAATTGGAAATCTGGAGTTAATACACACGCGCTAGATTGATATATGCATCCTTACACTTCTTTAGCTATCAAACTAGCAACTAATGGCGCAGAAATGGCAAAAAAAGCCTTTCTGGATCACAACGTGACTGGTCAGCATAAGGCAGACGGATCTTATTTGACTAAACACGATGCCGAAATCGAGAAATTTATCCGCCAAGAAATTACAAATCAGTTTCCTGACCACTCAATTCACGGTGAGGAACTGGACGACGCAGTGAAAAATGGTCAATATACCTGGCTAATTGACCCCATTGAGGGCACGACCAACTTCGTTAGTGGTATATCGTACTTTTGCACCATGATCGCAATTATCCAAGATAATCGAGTCGTATCAGCCGCAATCTATAATCCGTTTTCACAAAACACCATTTGGGCAGAACGAGGTGGGGGAGCTTACAATAACGATCGTAAAATAATTGCAGAAAAGTTTGAATCTCTTATCCAGGCCACGCTAATACTCGATTCAGGTAGAAATCCTCTTAAAAGACAAATGGCAGGAGCATACTTGGCAAAAAATTGTAATTTGTTTCGGAGCTATCGTCATTACGGCTGCCTTAATGCTCAAGTTGACTTCTTATCCTCAAGGCAACCGTTAGCAACACTAGTTCTAGGCGTCAAAGATTACGATATCGCTGCTCTCAGCCTGATTCTGACAGAATCAGGCTGCAGTATTTTTAATCTCGAAGGCCAAGCCTGGCAACTGGATAAAGTCACTGACTTTATCGCCTGCAGTCCAGGACTAGAAAAAGAATTACTCGATACTTTGTAATAAGCAAAATAAAGGAACCTATGCCAAAAGTAGATTTAAACTCCAGGACCAGCATTGCTCAGTTGGACAAAAGTAACTTGCTGGGCTCGATCGAGGCACTAGATAAGCAGATCGAGCATGCTTGGGCAGATACGAGAAAAATCTCGGTCAAACTTGACGCACCGATTGAAAACGTGGTCGTATCAGGGATGGGTGGTTCAGCCTTGGGGGCTGATGTGATCAAAAGCGTGTTTAAGGATCAACTCAAAGTACCGTTTGAAATTGTCCGAGATTACACTTTACCGCATTACGTTGGGAAAAATACTCTGGTGCTTCTGTCAAGTTATTCTGGCAACACTGAAGAAACCTTGGCTTGTGGGGAAGAGGCGCGCCAGAGGGGCGCGCAAGTCTTAGCTATCACGGCTGGGGGTGAATTAGCAAAATTAGCTCAAGCCAATCACTGGCCATTCTACTTAATTGATCCAACTCACAACCCATCTGGTCAACCCCGCATGGCTATTGGTTACTCAATTTTCGGCACCATTGGCTTGCTGGAAAAAGCTGGTGTCATCCAGCTAGATCAAGAAGCTATTGACCAGACAACCGATATCATCAGACAACAAGTTCGAGCCTGTGCGGTAGAAGTTACATCAGAGCTTAACCCCGCCAAAATGCTGGCATACCAACTGGTTGACAAACAAGCGGTACTGATTGCGCCGGACTTTCTGGCCGGCGCTACTCATGCCGCCACCAATCAAAGTAACGAGAATGCCAAAACTTTGACGACGTATCATTTAATTCCCGAGTTCAACCATCATCTCTTGGAAGCTCTAAGTTTTCCTGCTACGCTCAAAAGTACTCATCTTTTCGTCCTTGTCCACTCAAAACTAGCTCATCCAAGCAATCAGGTGCGAATCAAGTTGACAGAGCAAAATATTGCTACCCAAAATCTAGAGACAATGAGTGTCAATCTCGAAGCTGGACACAAACTGGCTCAATGTTTTGAATTAATCTGCCTCTTCAGTTTTGTCTCACTTTATCAAGCAATGATGGAAGAGATTGATCCTAGCCCAATTGTTCATGTTGAGGCATTCAAACAAGCACTAAAAAAAGAAGTGATCTAGTGATATCATGGATGTATGCCTGCTGTTGCTAATTTAGTGGAGCTCGACGAGCTGACCAACGAACCATTTTCGCAGTTCGGTCAAAACTTGACCGAGTTAATCACTCTTACCAAAAATCATCTACCAGTTCCGGCTTGCTTGGTGGTCACCAAGCAAGCCCTCAATCGCATTGCCTTAGCAAATCCCAACTTTCAAGCTATTCGGACAAGTTTGAACCAGCTTAATTCGCCCAAATTTTCAACCCTTAATCGGTCACAATCAATTGAGTCTATTGCGCAAAAAATTGCTGAGTTTGCCATTCCACAACAATTCACCAATGAATACTACCAAACCCACGAAAAATACTTTGGGGATGATGCTGTAGACATTGCCAGCGAAACTGGCAACAGTAAGGTAAATAAAGTCCAAGGCGAAGTAAATATTCTTAAAACTATTCTTTTCACTTGGTCAAGAGAGTTTATCCACCAGGCTTTTAGACAGAAAAAAAACATTGAGTTTGTACCTTCACGAATTGTGTTAATAGCTGAATCGCACTCGATTTTCAGAGGGAAAATTTCATCCAAACACCCCGAAGCCAAACATCACGCCTGGTTGAGAGTTAGCACTGCTCACGGTAGCTGTTGGCTCGATTCTAGATCTTGGGTAGTAATTGAAAAACCAAGAGAACTAACACTCAACAACGCTTCCTTAATCAAAATTGGTCAAGTAGCCCTGCCTCTTTTTCAAAAAAATCTTCACTCGCTGACCTTACGTTGGTCAATTGATCAACAACATCGATTATGGTTTTTAGGAATTGAGCACTCGACTCCTCCATTACTTTCTGTTTCAAGCTGCTCACTTCAAACTGCAACCAAACATTATCTTTCTCTTACTCCCACTACCCAACTTTCGACTTCATTGCATCAAATTGATGGCGTGATGGCTCTCAGCAGCGAACAATTTTTTCACCTCAAAGGATTGCACCCTAATTACATTATTAGCACTGCTAAAGAAAAAAAAGTCCTTAAAACCTCAGTTCAAAATCATCTTCGCTCACTAGCTCAAAAATTTCCTGGCAAGTTTTTGAGTTACCGCAGCTATGCAGCGTCCGCCGACCAAAGAGCTCGACTTCATCTGGGTCAAACGTACGATAACTTGGAAACTAACCCGTTTTTTGGTCGGCGCGGACCAAGTTATATTCTAAATAATCCCAGCTTATTCAATTTTGAACTAGAAATTATTAGTGAGCACCTAGCTCAGTTTACCTCACCATTTGGTCTAATCATTCCCTGGATTCGCTCTAAATATGAGTTTCAGCAAATGTATCAACTAATCAACCAAACCAATCTCAACAACCAACCCCACTTCTCCTTATGGCTAGAACTTAATAATCCGGGGCTAATTTTGGCTGATGACCTGCCAAATGTCGGTGTGAGCGGTTATTTAATTAACGTACAAAATCTTGTTCAAACTAGCTTTGGACTTGACCCCACTCAGCCTGACTTGGATACAGTTTCAACAACCGAGGTTGTCAATTTGCTAAAACAGTTGATGAAAAATTTATCTATAGCTACAATGCGCCTAAAACAACAGTTGGTCTTATTACAAACACAAATTTATCCAGAGCTAATTCAAGAAGTGGTAAAACTTGGCTGGCATGGTGTCAGCACCACGATTGAGGGCACAAACGAGTGCAACTCACTGCTATTGAAAAACGAAAAGGAGTTAATCAACCTTGCTCTCAACCGCAACATCACTCAAATTCAAGAAATAACAGAAGAAAAAGGAAGTCAATAATTACATGTCAAAAATCCAAGGTTTATGGACAAGAGAAATTATCAACTCGGTTGGTAATCCGACTTTGGAATGCACGTTGTGGTTGGATACGGGAGGAATCGTTGCTACTACAGTTGCAACCGATGCTAAATTCGAGGAAAAACCAAGCATTTTCCCCTTGGACGGTGACCCCAATCGTTTTTCTGGTTCTGGTCTAGTTCAACTCTGTAACTTGCTTAATTCTGAAATTGCAGCACAGATTGTTGGTCGAGACCCAATTGACCAATTGGGTCTCGACCAAATTCTGGCAAATGCTCAAAAACGCATTGGTATTGGAGGATCGCTTGTGATCTCACAAGCGATCCTCAAGGCTGGCGCACTCGTTTCTGGTCTGCCAACTTATGGCTATCTGCAACAAAAATACCAGCTTACTACCCAACTGAAAATTCCCACTTGTATGTATACTATGATAGCTGGAGGCGAGTTTGGTACCCACAATCTGGATATCCAAGAATTTCTGCTCATGGCCGCCACTCACTTACCTTTTTCCAACTCGCTATCGATGGCAAGCACCATTTTTACCCAAATTCAAAAAATTTTAGTTAGTAAAAACACCCCTCCTTCTGTTAACACCTTGGGGGGAGTAACACCAAATCTGTACAGTAATAACGACGCCTTTGAGCTACTTATTGAATCGGCCAAGACTACCCAATACGTCTTCAGTCAAGACTTTTTCTTTGGCATTAATGTCATGGCTGACAATTTATATGCTGGAGGCAAGTATCACTTACGTGAGCGACAAGAGGGTTACATGGCAGATGAGTTACTTACTTACTACAAGAAGATTCAGCAAACATACCAGGTTTTGTGTATGCAGAATCCATTTGTAGAATCCGACAAAAAACTGGCAGCAGCAATGATGGCTGACTTAGGACAAACAATTAAAATTGCCGGCATCATTCCAATTAATCAGTTGCATAAATTAATTGCACAAAATATATATAACTCAATTATAATTCAAGCAAATCACTTCAGCAGCGTTACAGAGCTGACGATGTATATTAACCAATTACGTCAGCACGGATTACCATTTATTTTTTCTCAAGCATTTGAAGAGACCAATGATGACTTAATTGCCGACATCGCAGTTGGTCTGGGTGCAGATTACGTCCAGTTTGGACCCACTAATCGAGGTGAACGGGTAGCAAAGTACAATCGTTTGCTAATGATCGAAACTGAGCTTGGGCGCAGTTCCAACTAGTTTTACTCATGTTTGATTACTTTTGATCTATATAGTTGTACTTGTCGGATGGTACTTCCTTCGGTTATTGTTTGTGTCATATTTGGTAAATATTTGCTTCTGCCCAAAGTGAAAGGTTATTTATGGCAATTACGTTATACAAACGTCAAAGACAAATTTATGACTATATTGGCCAATATATCCAAAAAAACGGTTTTTCCCCAACGCTTAAAGAAATGGCTGAGGCAATCGGGGTTTCTTCTCTTGCGACCATTCACGAGCACCTCCAGTCTCTAGAAAAAAAGGGAGTGATTCGTAAAACGGATGGACAAACACGCAGCATTGAGTTGCTAGATCGAACGTTTGTGACAACTGGTGATAGCATTGACCTACCCATTCTTGGGTGGCTAATAATCGGCAAACCAATTGAACCATATGCCGAAAAGAACGCCAGCTTTAAAGTCTCACCAGAATTAATATCCGGTAAAAGAAGAGCATATTGTCTCAGAATTAAAGACGACTCACTAACCAATGATCTTATCTACCAAGGTGATTACTTAGTTATTGAAGAAACTCCCGAAGCAGAAAACGGTCAAGTCATCGTCGCCCTGTTAGAAAATGGGCTTGCTATTCTCAAAAAATATTTTAAAGAAATGACCAGAATTCGTTTGGAGCCAGTCGAAGACGAAACAGGACCAATTTACGCCTCACAAGTACAAATCCAGGGAAGAGTGGTGGGATTAATTCGTAAATACAATTAGAGTAAGTTCTGAATCAAATCATTGGTGAGAGTTAAATTTTCTCTCTGAATAGTCTAGGGAATGATTGACATAGCAACGAAGAATGTAAAGAAAATCTGAAAGTCGGTTTAGATAGCGTAAAACAACTGGCCGAATAGCTCGCGTCTCTGACAAATACACGGTTGAGCGCTCGGCTCGGCGACAAACAGTTCTAGTTACGTCTAAGTATCCACCCAACTCAGTCCCACCAGGAAGTAAAAATTTCGAGTGCCAATCATCAGCCATTAATGACTGCAAAGAATCAGAGTATTTTTCCAAATTTCTCACTTGAGTTGAGTTGAGTGTGGTCTTGGTCGAACCAGCTAGCTCGGCACCTAAGTAAAAAAGTGTATCCTGAATTTGATAAATCTGTTTCTTATGGAGGGCAAACTCACTACCGAACTTGGCTCCAACAAGACCTAACCAGGAATTTAGTTCATCAATGTCACCAATTGCTTGAAAAAGAGGATGTGATTTAGGCAATCTTTCGCCACTGATTAGCCCCGAGTTACCTTTATCTCCGGTCTTGGTAGACACCTTGATCATCACGTTAGTATATCACTCAATGGGAATTCACTCGATCACAGCAAAATATCTTAAATAATTGAGACTAAGAAAAAGCAAAATTTTTCAGCTTTGCCGATGTATACTTGCCTGTATGAATTTTGAGATAGAGATCTTCAGGGAATTTGGCAAGTTAGAAGAGGGGTGGTGGCGGCTGCTACCCGCAGCCGCCACCAATACTATCTTTCAAACTCCTGTGTTCCAACAAACCTGGTGGGAAACATTAGGAGAAGGAGAACTGTATATTGTCACCGTGAAAATTGCTGAAGAGAAACAACGACAAAATCATCAACTAGTCTGTATTGCTCCGTTTTTCATACACAACCGAACTCTCAAACTCATCGGCTGCAAAGCCGTCAGTGACTACCTAGACTTGATTGCTAACGTGAAATTTATTGACCAAATCTATCCTCTAGTTGCAGATAAAATAGCAGAATTATTTAGCCAAGGACAAATCAATTCGGTCGAGTTGTGCAGTCTTCCAGAAGAATCTGCAACTTTAACCTTACTACCCAACTTAATTAAACACCGTTTGCCAAAAATTAAAGTTTTAACCAATGAGCAAGATGTTTGTCCTGTAATTAAATTACCAAAAACATTCGATCAGTATTTGGCGCTGCTTGCACGCAAGCAGCGCCACGAAGTCCGGCGCAAGCTACGCAAGCTAGAAGCCGAAGTGGAGTATAGCGTTGAGACCATTTCCGACCCGAATAAAATATCTATTGCAGTAGATGAATTTATCAGACTCCACCAACTTTCTTCATCTGACAAGCACGATTTTTGGATCGACGAGCATCGTCAATTTTTCATTAAATTACTGCCCAAATTAGCTGAAAAAGGTTGGTTGAAACTTTTCTTTTTATATCTTAAAAACTGGCGAGAAAACTCTTTTAATTTACCATCAACAAATCAACCCGTTTCTGCCATGCTAGTTTTTGATTACACTGGTACTTACAGTCTATACAATTCCGGCTATGATCCAACGTATTGGCAACTTTCTGTTGGTCAAGTTTTAACTGCGCTAACAATCGCTGATGCCATCAAACAAGGAAAACACACATATGATTTCTTGCGGGGTAGGGAAGAGTACAAAATCCGCCTTGGAGGAAAATCTCAACCAATATGCGACTTAACCCTTACCTTATAAACAAAAAACCCCGCATGACGCGGGATCTTTTGACTGAACTTACAAGTAATCTTGTTTTGTCCGGCCTGAGCAATGTTAATATCTCATACAGTTGTTAATTTTTCAACACCAAATCGTGGATTATTCGTGGAGGTGACGGGAATCGAACCCGCAAGTCAGGTTGCTCAGGCCAGACTCAAGACCACTTGCACCCCCACGATAAACACACTCTAACTTGAAATCCTTTACTAAAACTGTAATTCTGTTTTAGATTAACTTAGAGAACAACATTTACCAAAGTCATATGAGAAACACATTGCGAATAATCAAGTAGATTTATATATGTTTTTTCCACTTTGCCTGCGAAAGAATTGGCCAATAGGCATCGTCCTCTGGTTTAATCAGCTGCGCGGCAATTTCCTTGTTACTTGGCGGTTTTTGGGCAAACTTTGTGTCTGGCAAATCGGTGATTAAAGCGAAGGGTTGGGACTCATCAGCTTCGCCCATCACATACACGGCCGAGGCGGCGAGCGCCTCGGCCACATTCACTTTAGTCATGGTCAAAGCTCTGCCAGCAAGGTCTTTATTGCCAATCAAGTTCTTCAATCCCTCAAATCCACAATAACCTAGACAAGTGCCGGTCACACCCCATTTCAGAGGCGTAGTCTTACTATCAGTGATGATCACTCCCAGCTCTTTGACTCCGAAATGTTGACGACAAAATTGCCAAATTTTTACTGCTGAACCCCAAGGGTTTTCGGGCAATAACACGTAGTACTTTTGGTCAACATTCGATTCGTCCACGCCCGCATTGACCGATAACACTCCATACTTGATCGTCAACATTAGATCATATTTTGAAACTACGGGATCGATATATTGCTCAGCTTCTTGAGCCACTAGCTGATGCTTTTCTTGACGCTGACCAGATTTTTTCAGGACCACTCGTCCTTCACAAAGCGCCACGATTTTGCTGGTCACAGCTAACACAGATCGTTCGGGAATTTCAGAGACAGCACTGAGAATGACATCTTGAAGATTGTCATTGGGCTGCACATATCTTGATTTAATCGGTGTGATTGTCATGCTGTTTTATTGCAGGTGGTATCATACCACTGCTGATGCAGTTTAAACTCAAGACAAACTTCCAACCTACCGGCGACCAACCCCGAGCAATTACGGAGTTGGTCGCCGGTATCAAAGGCAAAAAACCAGCCCAAACTCTACTGGGAGTAACTGGCTCTGGTAAAACTTTTACCATCGCCAATGTTATTCAACAAGTCCAAAAACCTACCCTGATCGTTGCTCACAACAAAACTTTGGCCGCCCAACTTTATCAAGAATTTCGGGACTTTTTCCCCAACGGCGCAGTCAGCTACTTCGTGTCCTACTACGACTACTACCAACCTGAAGCATATATCCCTCGAACCGATACTTACATCGAAAAAGAAGCCACCATCAACGAAGATATTGATCGATTACGCTTGGCCACCACCACCAATTTATTGACTCGTCCTGATTGTATTGTGGTGGCCAGCGTCTCGTGTATATATAACCTAGGTTCTCCAGTTGAGTATGGCAAGTATTTGCTGCGCCTGAAAGAAGGAGAGATCATCCAACGCAAAAGCATCTTGCTACAACTGGAAAATCTCCAGTACGATCAAAACAACACCGATCTAAAACGGGGGAGTTATCGAATCAGTGGGGAAAATATTATCGTTTGGCCAGCATACGAAGAAAAAGCGCTGAAAATTTCCACTTTGGAAAATCAGATTGAGACCATTACTTGGATCGATCCAATTTCAGGAGCAACGCTTACCCAACCCGAGTCATACACAAATGAGTTTGTAATTTATCCCGCCAAACACTACGTAGTTGATCCAGTTGCTCAACACCTTGCCCTAGATAACATTAGACAAGATCTTAATCAACGCTTGCAAGAGCTCAAAAATCAGAATCGATTAGTTGAAGAGTTGCGCTTGAGACAAAAAGTCTCTTATGACTTAGAAATGATTGAGCAATTCGGTTTTGTGGGCGGAATTGAGAATTACTCGCGCTACTTTGATGGCCGAGCAGTTGGCGATCCACCCTTCACTCTGTTAGATTACTTTGCCGAAAACTCGCGCAAGTTTCAAACAGATGGCTTTTTGACTGTAGTAGACGAAAGCCACATGACTCTACCTCAAATCAAAGGCATGCATCGCGGTGATCGCTCGCGCAAAGAAACATTAATTGAGTATGGCTTTCGTCTACCCAGCGCTTTAGATAATCGCCCCCTCAAGTTCGAAGAATTTATGGAACGCAGTGATCAATTAATCGCTGTTTCAGCTACACCAGCTGAGATTGAACTAAAATTGTCAGGAGGTGAGCTAGTTCAGCAACTAATTCGACCCACGGGCTTACTCGATCCCACCATCGAACTCAAACCAGTCGACGGTCAGGTAATTGATTTGATAGTCGAGATTATCAAACGCAAAGCTTTGGGCGAAAGGACCCTTGTCACCACACTCACCAAAAGAATGGCAGAAAGTTTGACCGAGTATCTGAATGATAAAGAAAAGTTACTCGAAATTGTTAATAAGTTCCTATTTGATAAACCAAACACCGATGCAATCAATGACCCAAATAAAACCCTTTGGACAAGCGAGGAACTGCCGATCGATCAGATTGAGATCGGCAAAATACCAGAAAAATATTACCGACACTTATCCAACTTCAATCAGCGTTTCCAAAAAATCAATACCCTTCAAGTGCTGGAAAACTTACCCAAAGTTGCCTATCTCCACTCAGACATTGTCACCCTAGAGCGCTCCGATATCTTGGCAGAGCTGAGAGGGGGAGAGTACGACGTAGTAGTAGGTATTAACTTGTTGCGCGAAGGCCTTGATCTTCCTGAAGTCAGCTTGGTCGCCATTCTCGATGCCGACAAAGAAGGCTTCCTCCGATCTACCACCGCCTTAGTTCAAACCATGGGGCGAGCTGCTCGCCACCAAGACGGACATGTGATTCTTTACGCCGAGCGGATGACGGGCTCAATGAAACAAGCCATCAGTGAAACCCAAAGACGCAGACAAACACAAAAACAATACAACCAAGAAAATCAGATCGAACCACACTCGATTATTAAACCAATTCGCTCCGAGTTAATCACCAACCGCAAAGAAAATGAACAAAAAAATAAGCAGATAAATGTCGGCAGCATCATGCTTTCAGAAAAAGAAAGCGTTAACCTTAACCAAATTGATCCTGCTGCCTACACACCCTCAGAAAAAATAAAGTTAGTCAAGAAAATTCGTCAACAAATGAAGCAAGCTGCCAAAGATTTAAATTTTGAGTTAGCAGCAGAACTCCGAGATATTGCCAAAAAGGTTGAGGATAACTAGGGGTTGACCAAACTAAGTTTCTTTGGCATGCTGACCGAGCTAAACGACCTTGATGAATGTAATAAGTATTTATTAATTAAAGAAAG
>DAOOPX010000013.1:0-12062 GCA_035388465.1 Candidatus Woesebacteria bacterium | reverse complement strand
TGGTGGACCGAAGGGGACTCGAACCCCTGACCCCCTGCATGCCATGCAGGTGCTCTAGCCAACTGAGCTACCGGCCCATTTTTTTGCTTTTTACAACGACAGGATTATATCATCTCCATCTAACTTAACCACAGCTGATGCATTAATGATTATCAAGTATATATTTAGCACAGCTTTGATATTTGTTCATATATATGATATATTTTTGGATGCTAAAGATATATATTGAGCCGTTCGGATGCAGTAATTTTACAAACTGCTAAGCTTACGAAAAGATTGATATATCAAGTAAATTTTCAAAGACCGTTGTTTGGCAGTCAGATCACTTGACTGCTAATTTTACAAAGAAAAGACAATCACGACAAATTTAATCTAAGTCAGTGTGATATTTTTCGTGAGCTTCTTTGAGTTTGGGTTGAGTCACATGCGTGTATATCTGGGTAGTCGAGATATTCTTATGCCCCAGCATCTCTTGGACATCTCTCAAAGAGGCGCCGTTACTGAGTAAGTCAGTGGCAAACGAGTGTCTCAGACCGTGTGGAGTAATTTTAATTGGTAGGCGGGCTAGGCGAGAGTACTTGTCTACCAAACGTTGCACGCTGCGGGTCGTAAGTCTCATCTCATCTCCATCAGAAAGCATGTCCGGTTGCTTGCCAGAAAAACGGATAAATACCGGCGCCCAATTGTCTTGTCGCGATTGTAACCACCGCTCCAACCAATACACTGCACGTTGACTGAGGAAAACTACCCGGGGTCTTCTGCCTTTGCCAATGATTCCTAACTCACGTGTTTTAAAATCCAGCATGTCACGATCTAATTTGACTAACTCGCTGACTCTTAGACCGGTTGAAAACAGCAGTTCTAAGATCGCCTTATCTCTCAAACCTTCCGGCTGGGAAATGGCCGGTTGAGCGAGTAATCTTTCCACTCGCTCAACCGAGAGAAACTTCATCACATGCGCTTCGTTCTTGGGCAGATCAATTTTTTCTGGATGAAGCACGGTAGCATCGTTCTTCACCAGCCACTTCAGCCAAGAACGCAGCGCAATCACATAGTAACTCTGAGTCCGCTTGCACAAAGTACGGGATTGCTCATCGATATACCTGGACAAGTACACCCGGTACTTGCGCACTACATCTTGGTTAATCTGGGATAAGTCCTTAAACCCCTGGCTGGCAAACCATTGGACGAATCGTTCCAGATATAGGTTATAATTCCGGACAGTCAAAGGGCTGAGATTGCGCTCAACTTCAATTGACTCAAGAAAGTTTTGCTTAGCAACCGCTGGTATCGTCGAGAGAGACATATTTTGTAAATCGATTATACCCTTTAACAACCGCCAACCAAATATATTACGGGTCATTAGCAGTCGTTGCTCTAGTCTGCTAATTTAATAAAAATCACTTTTTCGTTGATATATCGGTATTTTCAATCTTAGCATAATTGAATATAAAAAAGATTGTAACTTTATTGTTATCTCGAACTCGGCTCATCAACCTAGCACGATTAAATTGATCTACAGGAATGAGCTTCACATCAGGCAAGTCAAAAATAACAGGACAAAAGAAACTCCCAAAAACGATAAAAGCTACTGTTAAATAAAATGAATAGATTGATGTATCAACCATAAGTAATCACTTGTCAAAAACGGAAGCAGCTAGCCGGTCCAAAACCGGCTTTTTATTTATCAAACGATAAGTAAGTCATCTAAGCAAAAGCGGGCAGGCTCAATTGGCTTTGATAAAAGTAAATAATTTCAGTCGAGAAGATCAAAATAAATCAAGACATACCAGGCGAACGAGAGTAAATTCCAAACTTGGTTTACGTCGCAAAAGTAATATTGTGCGACGTAATACAAATACTTAGATTCTCACACCTAAATAATTGCGGGGGTCTGCTCTCGCAGGGAAGAAGTACCAAAAAATTATCACAGATAAACCATTTATATTAGCTTTCTTAGTACTCTACGCCATCCTAGCTCACTTAAAATCGGCATCCGTGCCTTAAGCACGCCCACACTTGCTACCTCGGTTAAAAGGTAAATTTGGCCAGCGGCACAGATTTATTCTTGCAAACGTCCGTGTCTATTTTTGATTAGTTCGGGTTTTATTCTTTACTCCTACTCGGGTAAACTGCTTTAATTTATTGTCCTATAACTCAGTTTTTAAAAAAGTTATCCACACCTTCAACCTATCCCACCAAGTTCACCACTATATATCAAACTATATCATTTCAATGATATCAAACTATATCACTATCCCCTGCTCCTTGAGTAAATAATTAAATAATCCGAGTGTAATTAAATTTATAGTTTTTAAAATTTGGGAGTTTATTTACCTGGAAAAAATATCAGGAACAAAACACAGATGCCTGCGGCTACTACAAAGTATTCCTTAAGCGTTTTTTCAAACAGTCTCCCCTTCAAGTAGCTTTGAGTAAAGTTTAAATAAAGATATAATACGGCCATAATCAGTAAAGCCACTAACCATACTTCAAGTGGCAAAAAACTGAGTGCTACTGCAAACTGCATTACTACAAGAGTGGGCAGCAGTGAAATCAGCACCTCTTCCCTACTAATTACCGGAGACAGCCGTACCAACCAAACTGACGAAAATACTAGAGGAAAATGAGTCAGACCCATCAGTGGAACTACTGCCCACACTGGCAGCTTTAGGACAAAAATTGTGCTAGTGAACAGAAACGAGATTAACAAGGTAAAAAATAAAGTAATTGTTTGGGCAGCATAATAAAGTTGAATAGTTCTAGCTTTCGCCACAGAAAAAATATTAGCTGATAATAGAATCGCGTACATACCTAGAGCAAAAAAAACAAATAAAGATATCCGGCTCAACCAACCACTCGGAATAAATAAATTAAACAAACCGACGCTCAAAGCATAGAGCGCCGGCAACGGCAAAATACTAAACCACTCATGTTTTTCTAAATCCTCTGATAGCGACCAAGCTGAAAGCAGGTAACTAACGACCGCGAACACTGCCAACGCCCAATAACGGAACGTTAAATCAACCAACTGAGTAGCAAATAATAAGATACTCAGGAGAAGAGCAGTTAAGACAAATTTTTCTCGACGGCGTAACTTGATCTTCATCATCCACCTGCCTACTTAATTTTCACTTATTGCAACCGAGCAAAACACCTCTTCTACTTCATCGTTTTCTAATAAAGAATCCATAATTCCTAGTACTTGCTCCCGTCCAGCCTGATCAAGAACCATGGGGATCTTTGGCACAAACTGATTGTCTGGAGAACGCTCAAACAGGAACTTAGCTGACCCTGGCCCAGCCAAAGATCCCCCTGCCCTGCTTAAAATAAATCTGAGCTCACCACTGGAACGATTAGGATTATCCGTAATCACTAAAATTAAGTAGGCTTCGCCCTGTGGTCCGAACGCTTCATAAATTGCTTCTTGCCAAGGTCGTCCACTCGTACTTTTACCCAAACCACGATCAATGGCTTTTTGAATTTTGTCCTTGGGCATATTTGCTGCCCGAGCTTTATCTAGTACCGTCCTTAAACCAACATTGTGCTGGGGATCACCCGAATCACCTTCTTTCACCGCAATTCTGATCAATTTACTAATTTGCCCAAATACTTTACTTTTTTTGGAATCAAGGGCTTCCTTGCGGTTCTTGATATTATTCCACTTACTATGTCCAGACATTTTTTCCTCCTCTAGTGATGCAATTGTAGCCTGTGATTTGTCAGTTGACAACTCAGCTTGTGACGGTTATCCTCTGCAAGAATTTCGAGCTATAAACTGAGCCTTATAAATAGTGAAATATTAAATATGTCTGCTCAAAATCTTTCCCAAACTCAAGCAATTCTTGCTGCCAAAAAAGGTAACTGGCAGAAGGCAGTTCGGTTAAATCTTGAGTACTTAGAGAAGCAACCAGCAAGTCATGCTGGTTACAATCGTTTAGGAGTGGCGTATCTCCAGCTTGGAGATGCACGACAAGCTACCGCTGCCTTTAAACAAGCCTTAAGCATCGATAAAAACAATCCAATCGCCAAAAAAAATCTTAAAAAGGCCCAATCTTTAGATTCTTATATCCCGCCCAGTTTTACTCAACCGCATTTTATTGAAGAGCCGGGCAAAACTAAAGTAGTTGAGCTGCATCGGCTGGCCGACAAAGGCTGTCTCAACTCATTTCCCACTGGCGCACCTTGCATACTGCGCTGCAAGAAACGTTACATCTCGGTAGAGGTCGGCACTCGATATATCGGCGCACTTCCTGAGGACATTTCTTTCCGGCTCTCTAGATTGATTGAGCGAGGCAACCAGTATCAATGCTATCTTTACGAAACCAGCAATAAAAGCTGTAGTGTCTACATCAAAGAAATCTTCAAATCCAAAAAAAATCAAGACACTACTTCTTTCCCAGTTTCTCACGCTGAAACCAATAGTGAAAATTCAGATTCGTTGCTACTAAGTGGCGACATTTATCAAGATACTGCGGTTGCCGAAAAAGATTCTGAAGAGTCAGAAGAAATTACTGAAAATCTGGGAATTGATTAAATTCAGCTCCCAATCGGATCTCAATTTTTGATCGAGACTCCCCAAATAAACCCTCAGTTTTTTGCACTTCAACTCCATCATGGAGATATCGATTGATCAACTCGGCAACACCCAAACACTCAAACGAGTTTTGATCGATCAAAACGACAGAACTGGGCGACTTTTTTTCATGGTTAACCACTCGTACCACAACTCCTCCCTGAGCATTGATAAACTCAGCAAAATTATTTGCTATCCCAGGAAGGTTGGTAGCATTACTCACCATAATTGGACATTGGTAAGAAGTAACGGACAAAGGCTGAACAAGTTTTTGTAATTTTTGCCAGATTTCCAGTTGAGTATTATCAGCTAAATTTGTGGCTTGAGTAGAATTAATCAAGGCAATGTAACCTGAAATCAGAGAGTAGCGAAATTCTTGATTGAAATCTTTAATCCTGTCTAGTGATTCAAGTATTAGCCACCATGCCAATCTGTTGGGTTGATCAGGAATTGAGTTGCTCACTACAATTACCTGATCAACAAACACTCCCAACTGCTGAGTGACAAACCGCTGATCGGGATTCTGCGCGATAGCATCTGTTACTAGAACTGGTAAACGAAGCAAATACAACTGTGATTGATCTCTGTCAGGTAAAAAATTGACCAAAACCATTCGTTCATGGTCGAGGTATGTAGTTGGCTCAATGAAGAGAATAGTTTTTGGGGTAAGCAACCAATTTTGAGAGTTAATAACGATCACGTAAAAACCGCTAGCCAATAAACCAAGAAATATCAATAACAATAGAATAAGAGTAATTTTGAGTTTGCGAATGACTGGGCTGGGCGGGCTGGTTGCCCGCCCAGCCCTCGGTTTAAGCATTGTCATTAAGTATCCATTCTCTTAATTGTCTCGATAAATTAATCATAAAAAACAGATTGTGCATACTGGCAAAACGATAATATGCTAGTTCTTTTGAACGGTAAAGATGATGTAAGTAAGCCCGAGAATATCCTTGCGTGCAGGTTGGGCAGTGACAATTCGGATCGATCGGCTGCACGTCTTCGGCAAAACAACTGCTGCCGATCGCCAACCGACCCGCAGAGTGCTCGGATACAAAACTGGGCCGGGTTGAGCCAAACTCAACCCGGCCGGAATACAGCGCCCCGTTTCTCGCCAGTCGGGTCGGGCCCACACAGTCAAACATATCAAATCCTGCTAACACGGCGTCAATAATATCCTGAGGGTCCCGACCCAAGCCCATCGCGTACCGTGGTTTTTCAACTGGTAAGTATTTTTCAATCCAACCCGTTATCTCAATCGTTGCAGGCATGTTGTAGCCAATACTTTCGCCGCCAACAGCCATCCCATCAAAATCTAGACTTGATAGAAACTGCGCCGATAGAGTCCGCAGCGATTGATTTCTGCCTCCTTGGACAATACCAAACAACGCTTGATACTTTCCATACTTACTTAACGAGTGGTGAGACCGATGGTACTCAAGTCCCCGCTCTGCCCAGTGATGGGTTCTACGTAGCGAAACCGCCAATTCCTCTGATCCGGCATCGTCAGCCGAACACTCATCAAAAGACATAATAATATCTGCTCCAATCGTCTGCTGGATCTCGATAGCTTTCTCTGGAGAAAAAAAATGTTTACTGCCATCCAGATGTGAGGTAAACTCAACTCCATCGTCACTTACTTTTGATAAACTTTGACCAGACTTACGTACTGATTGTTTGCCCAGCGAAAAAACCTGAAAACCACCTGAGTCAGTCAGGATTGGCCCAGACCAATTCATCAATTGGTGTACCCCACCCAATTTTTCCAGAATCTCCATCCCAGGGCGAAGATACAAATGATAAGTATTACTCAAAATAATTGCAGCGTTAACCGCTTGGAGATCGGCGCAGCTCAGAGACTTGACACTGGCTGCTGTACCCACCGGCATGAAGATCGGAGTGGGAACTTGACCATGAGGAGTGCTGATCATACCCGCCCGCGCCAAACCGCGGGCGTGCTGCAAATCAAACTTGAATCCAGAAGATTGCATAGCCCTCTATAATACAACAATGTTCGCGTCCCTACAGTTAGATCAATTTGATTACCAGCTGCATCCTGAGCTAATTGCTCATAAGCCGTTGTCAAAACGCGATCACTCACGACTGATGGTTGTTGATCGACAAGCCTTATCAATCAACGAAAAAAATTTCTATGATCTCCCCAACTTACTTCGTCCTGGTGATGTATTGGTGCGTAACAATACCAAAGTTATTCCCGCTAGGTTAATAGGCCACAAGCCAACTGGGGGACGAGTAGAAATTCTCCTAACAAAACCAAAAGACTCCGATTGGATTGAGTGGGAGTGCTTGGCTAAACCATGGCCCAAAAACCCAACTATGTTTAAGTTTGCTCACTCGCACCTAACTGCTCATTTCGATCAAGGTAAAATTATCTTCTCAGGAGTAAACTTAATCCGAGACGAACTCCTGAAAATTGGTCAAACTCCCCTACCCCCTTACCTTCACTCGCCGCTCGCTCCACAGAAACAACAACAAGTTTATCAAACCACATTTGCCAAAAAATACGGCTCGGTAGCTGCCCCAACTGCTGGCTTGCACTTCACTCCTGAGTTAGATAAACAACTTGAGGCAAAAGGTGTGGAAATTCTCGAGATAGAGCTGCATGTGGGCCTTGGCACATTCCTGCCGGTTAAAACTGCTGACATTACTCAACACAAAATGCACAGTGAGTGGTTTTGCCTCAACAAAACCACAGCAGCCAAACTCAATCAAGCTAAGCGGGCAAGCCGGAGAATCATCGCCGTTGGTACTACCAGTCTCAGAGTTTTGGAAAGTTGTGCCGACGAATCTGGACATATAACAGCCCAAAGCGGTGAAACTAGCATTTTCATCTATCCTCCCTATCGCTTTAAAACTGTTTCCGGCTTGATCACCAACTTTCATCTGCCCAAAACTACTTTGCTGATGTTAGTCTCAGCTTTTGTCTCGTTTCCTAACACAAAGCAAAAATTCACGGAATTTCGCACCTGCTTAATTGGCCAGGCTTACAGCCTGGCCATCACCAATCACTATCGCTTCTTCAGCTTTGGTGACAGCATGCTGATAACTTGAAAAAGTTACTCTCCCAATTGGTAACGCACAAATCTAGTTAAAGCCAGTTTTTCCCCGATTTTGCCAGATAGCTGCATCACTGTTTTTTCCACAGTCACACCTGGATCTTTAATAAAATCCTGCTTCATTAACTCCTCAAGAGTAGCTGGGTTCATGGCTACCACCTGCATCGCTAAATCATGAGAGAGAGCCAAAAACTCATTGTTTCTGGCGACAAAATCGGTTTCACACAACAGCTCCACCAATGCTCCGGTTTTGCCTGTGGCGTGTACGTACTGGGCAATTGCCCCTTCTTTCACTTCACGGTTGGCTTTTTTTTTAGCTTTGGCCAAGCCTCGTTCGATCACATACTCTTTGGCTTTGGCATAAACACCTTTGGCCTGAGTTAAAGCTTGTTTACAATCCATTACTCCTGCACCAGTTTCTTCTCGCAGTTTTTTGATATCTTGAGCGGTAATTTTCATATTTTTGATCTTTCGTTGAAAAAAATTATTATTTCTTGGCCGTTTTGCCAGACTTGGATGGTTTAGACTGAACCACTTTAGTTTTCTTGACTAACTTTTCCTCTGGTTTTTTGGCATCCTTGCCTTCAGTCATAACCTTATCTTTTTTAACCACTTTTTTTTCAGTTTTTTCAGCAACTTTTGGTTTGACCACAACTGATTGAATAGGGGTTACCTTAGCTACAACTGGTTTGGTGTCGACCTTGACTTCCTTAGCTGGTTTGGCTGCTGATGCTTGAGTTCCAACAGCAACAGGCTTGACTGGCTTGGCCACTACTGGAGCGCCAGCTGGGACTTTGGTTTTGGGCGCTAGCTTGCCTTCTTTTACTCCTAAAGCGTAAGCTTCGGCCAGTTGGGTTACTACTAACTCAATGCTTTTGAAAGCATCGTCGTTACCCGGGATAACAATATCAATTTGATCTGGATTTGTATTTGAATCAACTAAGCCAATCACTGTGATTGATTCTAAATTCGCTTCTCTGACTGCGTTCTTTTCCTTTTTAGGATCGATAACGAAAATTGCGTCTGGACGCGAAGTCAGCTTGCTTACTCCGCCAAAAAATCGACGCATCCGGTCCAACTCTTTTTGAATTTTGACCAACTCATACTTTGTTCTACCGGTGAAAGATCCTTGATCCAACTTCTCTTGGTCTGCAGTCATAACTTTCATCGATTTATAAACTTGTTCCCAATTGGTCAAAAATCCTCCCAACCATCTTGCCACAATGTAGTTCAGGCCTGAATCTTGGGCGGTTTTGGTAATGACTTCTCTAGACTGTCTTTTTGTCCCAACCATCACTATCTGTTTCCCCTCAGCTCCCAATTGGTAAAAAAGATTGTAAGCCAATTGTAGCTGAGCAGCAGTTTTAGCTAAATCGAAAATGTGCACACCGTTTTTCTCAGAGTGAATCCAAGACTTCATCTTGGGGTGCCACTGACTAGCAGGGTGACCATAATGCATGTTCGCATCAAAAAGCGTCTGCAGATCATAATCAGGAGCTTTATTGGGAAGAGTGGATAAATCTAATTTCATAACCCTGTCCTTGTTCTTTCCGAGATTTTTCACTCGAAAATGGTCAAAAGCTTGAAAATTCAGGACTAAAACTCGGCTTTTTGACCAAATAATTTACTAAGAGGCCTGAATCTTAACACACTCAAGGGCGTTTGCCAAGAGACTGATCACGGTCACCGGACCGACGCCACCAGGGACCGGGGTGAAGAAACGAGCCTGAGTTGGTGAGCCAAAAGCAAACTCGGCTTTTGGCTCACCAACGTCAATTACCACTGCCCCGGGTTTGATCATCTGCTCTGTAATAACTCCAGGGTTTCCAGTTGCGGCAACAACGATGTCATGCTGGCGCAAACCAACATTTGCTTCCTGAAGTTTGATAAATTCTTTGGTACCAATTAACTCGACAGAGTAACCCTGCTGCTGCAGTACATAATACAAAGGTCGACCCAGTAATTCCGATCGACCAAGAATGATAATTCTATCGCTTCTCTTGAGTTGCGCTTCATGCAGAATCAGCAAGACTGCAGCTGCTGTGGCAGGCAAAAATTTCTTTTTTGCCTGCCAATTACCATCAGCAATGGCCTGTTGGGTCAAAGGATGCAGGCCATCAATATCTTTATCCGGGTTGAGTCTGCTTACTAAGTTATGCCACCACTGAGAATATAGCTCGTTAACCTTGGTGGAATCACCCCCAGTGCTCAATAACCAATTCTGCCAGACCTTACGCGAAGGTTTTTGGATCATTAAACCAGTGATGGTTTGCTCATTAGCTGCTGTTTGGATTGATTCTTCAATCCAAACCTGCTCACTCCCGAAGTTAGCCCAAATCGGCTCAAGCTCGATCCCTACTCGGTCAGCCGCCTCAATTTTATATTCCGAATAAAGGCGGCTAGCCGGATCATTTTCAAAAACTAACGAAACAACTTTCGGGACTCTCCCACCTGCTTTTTTCCAAGAATCAACCTGAGTTTTCAGGTTTTGCTCTAGCTGTGTCGCAAATTTTACTCCATCAAAAACCACTGTTTGCATATCCACATTATCTCATGTTCGACCCCACCGTTGGCGGGATATCGCACTATTTGTACTTTTCTAGATGTCCTTGGAAAGATAATATTGTAACGAGAACTAATCGTTCTTAATTAGTTTTGGTTTCCAATTTGCCAAAGAAATGTTTTTTGAGCTCAAGAGGTGCATTGCAGCAATAGCAACCGAACCAAACACCAGATCCCCAATCAATGTATTACGATAAAACGGCAAAGCCAAAGTGTAGCAAGTGAGCAATCCCTGCAAGGTGTGAGGGTACCAGCTCAACCACACACCAAAATTGGAGAGAGCAAAAAACAACAGCGAGGCCAATGGCAATAAAGCTAATCTTTTCTTAATACTCTTCTCTACTAACCGACCGAAAATCCAGTAACCAAAAAATCCGGTATATGTCCACCAAAAACCTGAGTAAAAGCCACCCTTGATCAGATCAAAACCAACGGTAGTAATTATCAGCGGAAGAATTGACGAACTGGCAAAACCCACCGCGCCTACCCCACTGACATTGGGCGGCAAAAAACCAAACCGCAATATTAGGGTCAGCCCCGCAAAAAGAGTTTGCCCTAAACCAGGCTTACTCGGTAGGAAACGCTTCAATTTTTTCATACTTAAACTCCACTTTGTCACCAACTGCCAAAACGGTTTTATCTGCTGCCTGTTGAGCGTACTCGCCATTAACATAAAATGCCCAGTAGTAAGCATCGTTGACTGCCAAGTTATCGATTGACTTCACCAATGAGCCGAACTCATAAATTGAGAGCTCCACTTGTTCAGAGGCCTGGAGTAACTCTAGGGCAGTTTGACCATCTCTTTCAGCTGTGAGTACGTACTCAAGCTGTTTGCCCTCCAGAGTGAAAACTGGTGGCGCTTGGGTCACACCCAAGCGCCCCGACATTACCAAGTAACCACCAAAAACGATTAATCCAACGGCAAAAAGAGCTAAAAGTGTTTTTTTCATCTTGAAAGTTGTCCTAACTCTGTATAAAGGATCTTCATTCTACAAAACCCCCATCAAAAAGCAAATGCAGTTTATATTGAGTCATCATTTAATTCAGTGATAAAATCGATCTCATTGTTTTAACCAAATAACCAAAATACTCCTCAATTAAGTACAACAACAATGAAGAAAATCAAGACAGAAATTGCTCATAATATTTTCCTCTATGAAAACTCCAGAAGAATAGCGTTTTCAAAGAAATACTCATTATTAAAAAAACCGATTATTTATCTACGTCAAGAGTTCAGAGAAATCTCTAACTTTTTTGATCCAAGACTGAGGTACAAACGCAGTCGTGTTTTTTTCAACCATATAATTGCCAGACACCAGTCGGTGTTGAGGCGTAAGCTCGGCAGCAGTAATCCAAAGCTCCAAGAGCAAAAAATCATCAATCTCCAGCAGGCAATTAAACAATTAAATGGAGTGATTATCAGACCTGGGCATGTCTTTTCCTTGTGGAAAATCCTAAAAAAACCGAGTTACACAGCTGGTTACGTTGATGGAATGTTGCTTGCCAATGGCAAAGTCATTGTCGGGGTCGGTGGCGGACTTTGCCAGCTATCAAACTTTCTTTACTGGATTTTTCTTCACGCTCCAGTTGAAGTCATTGAACGACATCATCATTCTAAAGATATTTTTCCTGACTCCGGGAGGACTTTACCATTTGGTAGCGGTGCAACAATTTTTTATAATTACGTTGATCTGAAAGTTAAAAATCTCTCGTCTCAACCGCTCCAACTCAAGATCTGGTTAACAGATAATCATTTAAAAGGTCAAATCCTATCTACTCATCCACCGAAAGAAAAGTTTCATGTTTTTGAAAAAAATCACTTTTTCGTTAAGAGAGATAATAAGTAT
>DAOOPX010000012.1:0-12150 GCA_035388465.1 Candidatus Woesebacteria bacterium | reverse complement strand
CGATGATCCTGCTAATTATTGGGTTTTTGTTGATGCTGCTTTCACCGTTGATTGCTAACTTGGTCAAGCTCGCCATCTCGCGCAAACGGGAACTGTTGGCGGACGCCACCGCCGTCAGCATCACCAAAAACCCCTCCGGCCTGATCGCTGCTTTATCAAAGCTAGACGCAGACCGAGAACCCCTAGAGGCAGCTAACAAAGCCACCGCCCACCTTTACATCAAAAACCCGCTGAAAAATCATCACGACGCCATCGGTTGGTTTGCCAACCTCTTCCAAACTCATCCGCCAATTTCGCAACGGATTGCCGCCCTTCAAGGAATACAAACTTAAGTAACTCCACAACAACCTGGATAAAAGATAAAGCAAAATTGCATTTAATCTGCTAAACTACCTGGTATGTCGCAATTTGACTCAGCTTTGGTTCAACATATTGCCAATTTAGCTAATATTCCACTTAAACCAGGCGAAGACAAAAAGTTAGCCGAAGAGTTCGAATCCACACTTAAAGTAATTGCCAACCTCAAAAAGCTGGACACTAGTCAAGTAAAACCTACTTATCAGGTGGGCGAGCTGGAAAATGTCTGGCGAGATGACGTGGTTGAAAAAAAACGAATGTTTACTCAAGAAGAAGCGCTCGCCAACGCAACGAACACGCACAAAGGTTTTTTTGCTGTGCCACAAATTATTGATAAAGGCTAAAGTATGGCTGATACTCACAAAAACTACCATCCAGACTTACCAAATACCTGGACGCTGGCCAGAGCCAGGCAGGCTCTGGCCAACAAAGAAGTGACGCTGGAAGAGATTTATACAGCTGTCGACAAAGCTGTTGCTCAAACCAATAACTTGAATATTTATTTGGCTCGAGATACAAAAACATTGACCAAAGCTCACCAGCGCGCCGAGCTACCTTTGTCTGGATTACCTATCGCGGTTAAAGACAACTTTTGTACTAAAGATCTAACCACCACTGCCTCGTCCAATGTATTGAGGGAGTTCATCCCACCATTTGATTCCACAGTCGTGTCCAAACTCGAACAGGGTGGGGGAGTAATACTAGGTAAAACCAATCTCGATGCCTGGGCACACGGCTCATCGACTGAAACCTCAGATTTTGGGCGAACCCTAAATCCTAGGAGTCCAGATTACCTTCCCGGAGGATCATCGGGTGGAAGCACGGCCGCAGTCGCGGCCGACACCTGCATAGCTGCAATTGGCAGCGAGACTGCCGGCTCAATCCGTCAACCCGCCGCTTGGTGCGGCGTGGTTGGTCTCAAACCTACTTATGGCCGCTGCTCACGCTTCGGAGTTGCTGCTATGGCTTCCTCCACTGATAGCCCCGGACCAATCGCTAAAACTGTCGAGGACGCCTGTTTGGTTTTCGAACAGATTGCTGGTCACGATCCTTATGACAGCACCACTGCTAATCAGCCTGTACCAAAATTAACAGAGCAACTCAACAAAGGAGTCAAAGGTCTAAAAATCGGCTGGCTTTACTCAGATATTCAAGAACTAAGCGCCTCACACAAACTGATTGAAAAAGAATTGGCAGTGTTTGAAAGCTTGGGGGCAAGGGTCGAACCGATCAAAGCCCTTGATCCTCATTACGCCGTCAGCGTTTACACCATTGTCCAAAGAACAGAGGTGTCCAGCAATCTGGGTAGATACTCTGGCATCCGTTACGGATCTGAGAGGTCAAATTTTGGCAATGAAGCAAAGCGCCGGGTGATGCTTGGAACTTTCACTTCTGCCAAAGGTTATGCTGACAAATATTATCTAACTGCCCAAAAAGTTCGCACCCTTTTCCGTCAAGACTTTGATCAGCTTTTTGCCAAGTATGATCTGCTCATCGGTCTCACTAGCCCCGGCTTTGCCAAAAAAATCGGAGCAACTGAGGGACAAGCAATGTTTGGCGAGCTTGAGGACATGCTGCTCGAACCCAGCTCTATTACTGGCTTGCCGGGATTAAACGTTCCCTGCTATCGTGATCCGTTAACCAATTTATACCTGGGACTTAACATTATCGCGCCAATGTGGCGCGAGGACTTGATGGTCAGAGCGGGACATGCATACGAACAAGCGACAGAGTGGAACTCGTGGAGGATAGACAAATGACAGTAATAAAAGATAACAAATACGAGTTAGTCTGCGGTCTTGAAGTTCATGCTGAACTCAAGACCGCCTCCAAGATGTTCTGTGGCTGTGTCAATGATCCGTTTGGCGCTGAAGCGCCAAACATTTACACTTGTCCAGTTTGTTTAGGTATGCCCGGCGGACTACCAGTGATGAATAAAAAAGCAGTGGAGTGGACCATTCAGCTGGGATTGGCCTTACACTGCCAAGTTAATCTGTTTTCGCACTTTGACCGTAAGCATTACTTTTATCCCGATCTACCCAAGGGCTACCAGATTAGCCAATATGATCAGCCATTTTGTTACGGTGGCTACCTTGACACTAGTGAGGGGAGAGTCAGAATCACCCGGATTCATTTGGAAGAAGACACTGCTAAGTTGTTGCACGAAACCGTTGATGGTAAAAAAATGTCACTGATCGATTTCAATCGATCCAGCGTCCCACTGGTCGAAATAGTAACCGAACCAGACATTAAAACTGCAAGTCAAGCCAACGAGTACGGCAAAAAACTGCGTCAATTAATCCGTTACTTGGAGATTGGCGAGTGCAACATGGAGCAGGGTGGGATGAGACTTGAGGCCAATGTTTCGCTACGACCAACTAACTCCCAAGCTTTGCCCAATTACAAAGTGGAGGTCAAAAACATCAACTCTTTCCGGTTTCTAGAGCAAGCGATTACATTCGAAATCGACCGACAAACAAAGTTGCTACACGAAAATCAAACTCCGGCTCAAGAAACCCGCGGGTTTGACGCAGTAAAAGGAGTAACCTTTAGCCAACGTACCAAAGAATCTGCCGCTGATTACCGTTACTTTCCTGACCCAGATTTACCTCCATTGGTGTTTACTGATAAACAAATTGAAAACTGGCGCAAAGAACTACCAGAACTTCCTGAGCAATTAAGTGCTCGCTGGCAGAGTGAGTATGTAATTTCCTCTCAGCTCACCCTCCAGTTAACTAAAACTAAAACTCTGTCAGCTTGGCTGGATCAAGTGTTTGTTGAAGCCAAAAAAGCCGAAGTTCAACCCAGTAAACTCGCTAACGCCTTTATCAACAAAAAACTCCCACTTGATCCAGCCATCCCTGCACAAAAAATTGTGGCACAATTCGCAGAGCAAAATCATACTACCGAAGTGGCAGATGACCAGCTTGACCAATTGCTCACAAATTTACTCATACAATATCCCAACGAACTCGCCCGCTATCGAGCGGGCGAAACCAAGCTTCTGGGCTTTTTCATCGGCCAACTCAAGTGTCAGCTGGCAGCTGACGTTGACTTTTCACAAGTTAGTCAGGAATTACGCCATAGGCTAGAACAATTAGGTTAGATTACTCAACCACATGATACCGTAAGTCTTTAACCTTGTACTTTTTAAAATGCGCTCCAAGCTTCGCAAAGACTTGTTGAATGTCTGAATAATCATCAAAATAATATTTTGTCGACACACCTCCTGAATTTAACATAGGTCCAATTAGGATAACGTTTGATTTCCAAACCACAACGTACTCTAAAAATCCAGTTGGCCCCTCAGCCCAAAAATGAAACACGCCCAAAGCTTCAGATGGGATCTTTAAAGTTGGATCCTTTTCTGCTTTAGAAAAATCAAAACCTGGATTTCTTTCTTGTTCATGGTCAAAGTAACCGAGACTCATATTTGTCCTAAATTGTTTTTACAACTGCTAGGTATCATAGCATTAGCTCTCAATCTCTCAACTTTCGTAATCGCAGCTTAATCTGCTAAGATACTATCAAAATGAGCAAAAGTAAAACTCCAGAATTTGTCCACCTCCATGTCCACTCTGAATACTCAATGCTAGATGGGCTGTGCGGTTTGCCTGAGCTAGTCAGCAAGACCAAAGAGCTCGGGCAAACCGCAATTGCTTTAACCGATCATGGCAACATGCACGGCGCGCTGCATTTTTATAATCAATGCCTTAAAGAAGAGATTAAACCGATTGTTGGCTTAGAAGCATATTTGGCCAAAAACTCTCGCTTTGACAAACAGTTCAAACCGGGTGTTGACCAGGCACACCTCACCTTGCTTGCCACCAACTTCGCTGGTTATCAAAATCTGCTTAAACTCAGCTCGATTGCCCATCTAGAAGGCTTTTCATACAAGCCGCGAATCGATCACGAAATCCTCAGTCAACACACCGAGGGTTTAATCCTGCTCACCGGTTGTCCTCAGAGCTTGATCAATCGAGCACTGCGAGAAGAAAACCTTGAAGAAGCGACGCGATTAGTTAAATTTTATCAAGAACTATTTCCTGGTCGCGTCTACATCGAACTCCAGGCTCACCCATCTTTGGAGTTTCTTAAAGAATTAACCGCCAAACAAATCAGTTTGGCCAGAGACAACAATCTGCCATTGGTTGCCACCAATGACGTTCATTATCTTGAGCCCAGCGACGCCGAAGCGCAGGACGCCTTGATCTGCGTCCAAACCCGCAAGCTCCTGGCAGACACAGATCGAATGACGATGCTTGATTCACCTGACTACTATCTGCGTTCGAGTGCCGAGATGGCTGAGCTGTTTTCAGGATACGAAGAAGCTTTAAAAAATACCTTAGTCATCGCTGATCAATGCAATATCCAAATTCCAACGGGTAAGCTGATTTTTCCTCGATTCGAACTACCAGAAAATCATACCTCGGAGTCTTTACTTCACGAGATGACTTTCACTGGTGCCAAAAAAAGATTAAAAACAATTGATCCATCAATTACCAAAAGACTGGAGTATGAGCTGGAAATCATTAACACCAAGGGCTATGCTACTTATTTTTTAATCACCCAAGACTTCGTTAACTGGGCAAAAGAACAAGGTATTGGGGTGGGACCAGGTAGGGGATCGGCAGCCGGCTCGCTAGTTTCGTTTTCGCTCGGAATTACGAGCATCAATCCCCTCATACACGGGTTGGCCTTTGAGCGGTTTCTCAACCCTCAAAGGCCAACCCCACCTGATATTGACTTAGACTTTGCTGACGATCGTCGCGACGAAGTGATCGAGTACGTCGCCCAAAAATATGGCCGGGACAAAGTTGCACATGTGATTACTTTTGGCCGGATGGAAGCTCGAGTAGCTGTCAGAGATATTGGCCGTGTTTTGGGCTTGCCTTACGAAGAGCCAGACAAAATTGCCAAACTCATTCCCAATCACCCCACCAAAAGGACCTCACTCAAACAAGCCATTGAAACTGTTCCGGAACTCAAAGCCTATTACCAACAACCAAAGTTTCGCCGCCTGCTTGACCTAGCACAGAAGGTTGAGGGTCGGGTACGTCACTCCTCGGTCCATGCTGCTGCTATCGTGATTACTGACCTACCCATGTCAGAGTACACTGCGATCCAACGTGATAGCAAATCAGGCAAAATTCTGACTCAATACGATATGTATGCCCTGGATTGCAACATCTCGGATGATGCCATTGGTTTGCTCAAGTTTGATTTCCTGGGATTACGGAATATCTCCATCATTCAAACCGCGCTGTATTTGATCAAAAGATATCAGCAAGTAACGATAGAGCTGGATAAATTACCTCTAGATGACGTTGATACTTTCAAGCTACTCTCTCGAGGTGACACTATGGGCGTGTTCCAGCTCGAATCTGCTGGCATGAGACGGGTGGCCAGATCGCTTAAGCCCTCTCAATTTTCAGACATTACTGCTATGGTCGCCCTGTTTCGCCCCGGACCAATGGATCTGATTCCTCAGTTTATCGAAGGCAAACATAACCCTGCCAAAGTTTCGTATCCTCATGATTCGCTTAAAGTCATCCTGGAAGAAACCTATGGCGTAATGGTCTACCAAGAGCAAATTCTAGAAATTGCTCACGTGATGGCGGGATACAGCCTGGGCGAGGCGGATATTCTCCGCCGAGCCATCGGTAAAAAGAAAAAAAGTTTACTCGATAAAAATCGCAAACGATTCATCGAACAGGCGGTAGAGAAAAAGTACACCAAAGCCGTGGCAGAAAAAGTTTGGGGCTTTATTGAAGCTTTCGCCAACTACGGCTTCAATAAAGCCCACGCAGCCAGTTATGCCATGATTGCGTACCAAACCGCCTACCTCAAAACTCATTACCCGACAGAGTATATGGCGGCCTTAATGAGTGTTGAGTCTTCTTCGAGTTCCCAAAATCGTGACGAAAAAGTTGCCCAAACCATCGAGGAAGCCAAAAATCTGGGCATCAAAGTTCTTCCTCCCAATATCAACTTGTCAGATAAAGATTTTGCCATTGAAAAAGCCAAGGACTCGAAAGAGGGCTGGGGCATCCGGTTTGGCTTAAATGCCGTTAAACACGTAGGAGAAGCTGCTCTAGAAAATATTTTTGCAGTTAGGCAAAAAATTGGAAAGTTCGACTCGTTTACCCAATTTATTTTTGAAACCGACAGCCGCAAAGTCAATAAAACTACCCTTGAGTGTTTAATCAAAGTTGGCGCGTTCGACCAGTTTGGCTCACGCGCCAGCCTGCTCGAAAGTCTCGAGCCCATTCGTAAAAGATTAGCCGGGATTCAAAAAGAAGACGAAAATCAAGACACCCTCTTCGACCATGTCACCGATCAAGCAGTTTCGATGCAGGATACTTTAATCGAGGTGGACGAGTATCCCAAACAAGAATTACTCTCGTTTGAAAAAGAGTTACTAGGTTTGTACCTAACCGAGCATCCCATGGCAAAATCCCTCAAGGCCGCTTCAGGAGAAGCAACCAAACAAATTGCCGCCCTTGACCCAAAAATTCATCAAGGACAAATCTTTAAACTGGGGGGAGTGATCAGTAACATCAGAGTTGTTTCAACCAAAAAATCAGGTCGAGAGATGGCGTTCGGCATTCTCGAGGATCAAACTGGCAAACTTAACTTTGTAGTTTTTCCTCGCACTTACTCCCAAACTAGAGAATTATTGAGGCTCGATGCTGTGGTGATCATGCGCGGCCGCTTGGATTACCGTGAAGAAGAAGTTCAATTAATTGTAGAAAAAGTCACGTACCCTCAAGCTGATTTAGGGACTTTCGCTGCTACTCACAATCAGCACGAGATTTTCATCCCCCGCAACACTACTCAAGCGACACTGAATCAACTGGGACAGCTGCTGAAATCCAACCCAGGTGATGAAAGCGTTTTAATCCTGATCGCCAATGGCGCTGAGCCAGAAAAAATGCTTCTTCCTTACGGAGTGAAGTGGTCAGTTGAACTGGCCGACAAAATTGCAGTTCTCCTAAAGAATTAAATCAATAAATTTAATAACTCTAGGCAAATTTTACTCCTGACAAATGCAAATTAAGTTGTTACAATGTACCCCCATGGATACACATGGGCAATCTCAAACCAAGTACTTGTTTGTTTCTGGAGGCGTTTTGTCTGGACTGGGTAAGGGAGTAACAGCTGCCTCACTTGGTTTATTGCTTAAAAGTCGTGGCTACCGCGTCACCAACATCAAGTGTGAAAATTATCTCAATCTCGATTCTGGTAACATCAATCCAATCGAACATGGTGACGTGTTTCTGTGTGAAGATGGCCTCGAAGCCGATCTTGACTTAGGTACTTACGAACGCTTTCTAGAACAAGAGGTTGGGAACAAAAACTTCACCACCATGGGGCAGATCTACTCCAAAGTCATTGAAAAAACCAAAAATCTTGAGTATGACGGCGTCACTGTTGATGCAATTCCATATGTTCCTGAAGAAGTGATTAAACGGATAGTACAAGCAGGGACTGGTTTTGATTTTCTCCTGATCGAGCTAGGCGGTACAGCCGGCGAGTACCAAAATGCGATCTATTATGAGGCCTACCGTATTATGAAGTTGCGCTTTCCTAAGGATACGCTCCACATTCACGTTACCTACTTTCCGCGCCCCTCACACATCAAAGAGCTCAAATCAAAACCAACCCAATTATCAGTCCGAACTCTTAACTCAATGGGAATCCAGCCCGATTTCATCGTGGGCAGGGCAGAGCTACCAATTGACGAGAAACGCAAAGAAAAAGTGGCTTACTACTGCAACTTGAGAATGCAGGACGTAATCTCTAATCCCGATTGCGACTCAATTTACCAGTTGCCACTAATTTTTGCTGAACAAGATTTTGATAGCAAGGTACTGGAAAAACTGGGAATGCCCCAAAAGTCACGCCAGCTTCAGCCCTGGCATAAATTGGTCAAATTAATTAACTCACCCAAGAAAAAACAGGCTAGGGTAATAATCATTGCCAAGTACATTGCTACTGGTGAGTTTGAGCTGGAAGACTCATATCAATCACTAATTGAATCTCTCAAGATCGCCTCACTTTATCAAGATACTGAGTTGAAAATTGAGTTTGTCAACGCCGAAAAGTTTGAGAAAGAGCCCGAACGTTGTCATGATAAGTTGCAAACTGCCGATGGCATCATCGTTCCAATTGGTTGGGGAGCTAGAGGAGTTGAAGGTAAAATTAATGCCATCAGGTTCGCAAGAGAGAACCTTGTCCCATATCTTGGTCTTTGTTACGGGATGCAGCTCGCTTGTGTCGAGTACGCACGCAATGTGCTAGGTTTTCCAGACGCTCATACGACCGAAGTAAATCCAGAAACATCGCACCCAATCATTCACGAGATTCCATTTGAAGAGAAATATCAACGAATCAAAGGTGAGGGCGCCAGCATGCGTCTCGGTGCCTACGACTGCAAGCTGGCGCCCAACACTCTAGCCGATCAAATTTATCGAAAACATGATGGCTTCAAAGATGCCCGTCAACATATTATCTCAGAACGCCATCGCCATCGGTTTGAGTTTAATAATGAGTATCGAGAGCAACTCTCTAAAGCGGGCATGGTTTTTTCCGGAACCTCACCGGATGACTTTTTTGTCGAGATGATTGAGTTACCGACCAAGATTCATCCCTTTTTCATCGCCACTCAAGCCCATCCAGAGTACAAATCTAGACCACTTAAACCACACCCAATTTTTACCGAGTTTGTCAAAGCTTGTCTCACCAAACACAGCGCGAAATCATGATTTGCAAACCAAGCTGATATTGGATAGAATACTGATCCTTATACTGAGGAAAATCTATGTCACAATACTTAACCCACAATAATATTGAAATTGCCAGTGGCGACACTGTTCGAGTTCATCAAGAAATTAAAGAAGGTGAAAAAAAACGTATCCAAATCTTTGAAGGTTTAGTGATTGCTATCAAAAATCGATTGTCGGGCAAATCTTTCACCGTGCGGAAAATTAGCTCGGGAAGTATTGGGGTAGAAAAGATTTTTCCAGTTGATTTGCCCAGTATCAAAAAAATTGAGGTAAAACGTAAAGGTAAAGTACGAAGAAGCAAGTTATATTACTTGCGTGATCGAGTCGGTAAAAGCGCCACCAAAACTAAAGAAAAGAGTACTTTCGCCAAGACAGCAAGTCAGGCATAATTTCGTTTTTGGGCATCAAGGGGAAGACAAAGCTTGTCAGTTCCTGCAAAACCTCGGTTATCGATTGCTAGATTCCAATGTGGCCTACGGCCACGCTGAGATTGATCTAATCTTCCATGATCCTCATCAAAATGAAGTAGTGTTTGTTGAAGTCAAGAGGCGACTCAGTGGCGAGTACGGCAGTCCAAGCTATGCCGTCAATCGTGAGAAGCTCAAATCGATGAGTTATGTGGCCGGCGCCTACCGGCGCCGGCACCGCCTTACCCACATCCCGTTTCGCTTTGACATCATCAGCATCATCGGCGATAATATCAGCCACTTGAAGAGTGTTACCTGGTGCAGGTAAAGTACGTTATAAAGGTTATAGACGGCCCCATCGTCTAGTGGTTAGGACAGCGGGTTTTCATCCCGCTAACTGGGGTTCGATTCCCCATGGGGTCACAAATCAAAAAATCCAGGCTAAATATAATAGACCTGGATTTTTTAATGTAATTTTTCAGGCTAAAAGTGTTCCATAACCAGAGGACTTCATATGCAAATCCGTGAGCTATAATAATAGATCTTTAGCTGTCTGAGGAGAAGTTTATGAACAATAAGGCAAAAACAATATTGGCAGTCATAACCTTTTTAGGCATGGTCGTGGTTAATGCCTTGGCGAATATTTTGCCCATCAATAACACCACTACCGGCGATGTGTCTAATGCGTATCCAAATCTGTTTGCCCCCGCTGCCCTTACCTTTTCAATCTGGGGGGTGATCTATGCACTGCTGGCGGCTTACACGATTTATCAGACAGGTATATTTCAAAAGAAGATCCTGACTTCGACAAGCAGGGTATTTACAGATATTAATAGCTATTACATTACCAGTTCGGTTGCAAATATACTGTGGATTTTCTCCTGGCATTATCACCAGATTGGTATTTCAGTGATCTTCATGCTGGTGATTCTTTATTGTCTGATAAAAATTGCTGATATTACCAAACAACTGCACTTATCAACAAAGGAAAACTTTCTTATTAGGGTGCCGTTTAGCGTCTATTTTGGGTGGATTACGGTAGCTACCATTGCCAACATTACGACGTTTTTAGTGAGTATTAATTGGAACGGCATTGGTTTGACCAATCAACAGTGGATGGTGATCATCCTCTTGGTCGGTGCTGCTATAGGTCTTGTAAGAATGCTTAAAGATAGTAGTAAAGCCTATGGTTTAGTATTGATTTGGGCATATTTTGGTATCTGGATTAAACACACATCTACCTTTGCCAGCCAATACCCTCCGGTCATTACTACTGTCCTGATTTGTATTGGATTATTTATCCTAGCGGAAGGAAAATTATTTTTAAGGAAAACCTTATGACTGAAGTAGTTTATACAGTGATTTTTGTAATTGGAGTGACGGCGTTCTTTAGTTATCTTAGTTTTAAACAAAAAAAGTCATCCTGGGAGGGAGTAGTTGTAAACAAAAAAGAAGATACTGATGATGAATCTGGTGTGACTACTTATTACGTTTATTTTAAAACTAATTCAGGCAAGAAAAAGGTTAATCTTGGATCGTCTGCTGTTGAGTATGGTAAGTGGAATATTGGAGATAAGGGGATTAAAAAAGCAGGATCATTCTTTCCAGAAAAATAACCACGTTCTTTACTTTGCTTGTTTTAAACTATTCCCATCCCATTCAATTACTGGTTCGTCTCCAAACTTTGCAATAATTTCCACAGATTGGCTGATCCAAGTTCCATAGTTAATCGTTTTATTTTTGGGGCCCTCAAAAGGGGCAATGGCAAAATAAAGGGTGATTTTGTAACGATCATCTGGCAATCGATTATCGGCTTTTAAATCAGCTGGTCTGAAACCTGTCTTATAACCTTCTCCATTACCAAAAACTTTACCCATGGTGTAGATGCCGCCTAAGTCTCTATCTTCTGCAGGATTAGCTGCCAAATTATCCCAACAGGTAGAGGAAAAACAGGAGTCCATCATATAAGAATCACTACTAACATTTACAATTTTGATGATTTGGTTAGGAGTATCTTTATTAACTTCATTTGTCTTAGGCTTTTCCTCAACGACCTTTTTCTCCTCCTTAACTTCAGACTTTGAACTGCTTAAGAATTTTTCAATTTCTCCTTGGGACATGGGTTCAAGTTTTTTATTCAAACTCTGCAACCAATCTTCGACTTCAGCTTTTTCCATTTCCGCTACAGTTACAGTCCCTGGATATTGAGTTTTGCGTATGACCTGGAATGGCCTATGATACTGAAAATTTCTCAAATCAACTCCGATAACCTTTCCTTCCTGTGCTGATTCTCTAAATTGCTCCAATCCGACCATAACCGATTCAAACTTACCATAGGCAGTTCCAAGATTATTGGGAATATTGGTTATGGTTAAAACACTAGCAATCGGTTCAGTAACGGTTCTAATATCTTTAACAAAAGAGGATACTTTATTTTTATCCCCTAAGGCAATTTGAGCCCCATCTTCGGTTACCTCCAAGGCTAAATCGACTCCAACGACCATCGTAGTTACCTGTGTCAGTGTTCCGGCTGCTGCGAATCCCCCTGCAGCGCCTCCAGTTATAACTACTCCCCCCACATACCCCGCTACTTTACA
>DAOOPX010000011.1:0-12320 GCA_035388465.1 Candidatus Woesebacteria bacterium | reverse complement strand
TCTTTCCTAAAATCGAAGCAGTGTTTGCTCAACACAGTTTCAAAGATCCCAAAAGTCTGTTCCAAGAAAAAATGCAAACCTTTGGCTTGCATTTTTTCTTGGAACAGACTTTTGGGATCTTTGAAACTGTGTTGAGCAATCACTGCTTCGATTTTAGGAAAGAGCTGTTCTTCAAGGAAGCTTTTAACTGTAGGTAAACCTTGGTCGAGAAACAGCGCTCCAAGATAAGCTTCAAAAACATCGGCTAAGATATGTTGGTTCAGGGTGCCTTGAGTGAATTTTTCTCCCCGACCCATAATGACCATCGAGTCCAAATTAACCTCTAGAGCGACTTTAGCCAGCATCTCGGTTCTAACTAGGGCACTTCGATACGCTGTTAGTTCACCTTCGTTTTGATTGGGATACTGCTTGAACAAGAACTCACTGGTCAATAACTCTAGCACCGCATCTCCGAGAAACTCCAGTCGTTCATACGATTCCGAGTCGGTCTTTTTTTCATTCAGCGCGCTGCGGTGTGTCAGAGCTTTGGTAAGTAATTTAGGCTGAGATATTGGGGGAAGTGGCATAAAAAGTTAAGCAAATGTCAGTTCGTCGATCACCAATTGGATCAACTCTGCGACGTTATCAACTCCATTTTCGATCAAATTATCTTGAGAAAGATGAACTTCTTCAAAAACTCGATTAATTTTGTTGAGCAAGCTGGTAATGTCGACGTCAGTCAAGCCCAAGTCTTCTTCTAGACTCATTGATGGCTCAATATTTTCACTATCTAACCCAGTTTGTTCAGCAATTAGCTCAATGACTTGATTGGTGATTTGTTGAGGTTGCATATTAATCTTGTTTTAGCATAATTTTACCAAGTGCGCCATTGACAAATCGGTAAGAGCTATCAGTGCCGAAAGCTTTGGCTAGTTCGACTGCTTCGTCAATCAACACCTTGGGCGGAGTATGTTTTTCTTGCCATTCGAAGACGCAAAGTCGCAGAATAGCTAGATCAATCTTATTAATTTCGTTAATTGGTCTCTCGGTGGCGACTGCCGAGATGAGCTGATCAAGTTGATCAAGATTGTGAAGTAGACGGCCGAAGTAAGTATCAGCGGAATTAGCCTTTATGCAGCTCGCCATGTTCTCGGCACAAAAATTACAAGTAAAAAGCTTAGTCATCAATCTTTCACGGGTTTTGGTGTAGGCCGGCTGATTCGCCATAATAATTCTTAGATGTGGTTTGATTAGGCGACTCTGGAATCAGTATTGATTTTGCGAGCGATGCTAGCAGTCAAGCCTCTTTTGTGCATTGGCACTTGAGCTTTTTTGTGAGTTTTGAGTAGCTTCGGGGTGTTGCCGTGGCGACGCTTGCCCCGCTCTGCACGAGTGATTTTGTTTTTTGGTAGTGCTCCCATAGTATCCTTTATTAAAATATGTCTGAACTTTTGCGATTGTAGATGAGAGTTGTCTATCTAGCAAGAGGCGAATGCTCAGCATTCTTATAATCAAAAATATTAGTTTACTGCCAAATCAGATGGTTGGTGAAGGTGAGTGAAAATTGATGAGTGCCAAGTTTTTGGCAGGTGTTGGGCGATGGCTTGGGCTTGCTTGATCAGGGAGACATCTGCCCAAGAAGCGTACTTCAAGCTGCCGAAACCATGTTGTGCCAGCCCAAACAACTCCCCTGCTCCACGATTTTTCAGATCGAGTTCGGCGAGTGTTTGACCATTAGTAATTTGAGTAAACTTGGTGAGTCGCTCTATCACTTTGGGCTCGTTTGAGTCGGTGAAGACCAAGCAGTAGGCTTGTTGGTTGCGTCTGCCCACTCTGCCCCGGAGTTGGTGCAAGCTAGCGAGGCCGAAGCGGTCTGCTGCCTCGATTACCATGATCGAGGCAGCAGGTAAGTCTACGCCAACCTCAATAATCGCCGTGCTGACCAAGACTTGAATTTGACCTGTTTCTGCTTGAGAAATTACGGCTGATTGTTCTGGTTTTTTGAGTTTGCCATGAATTAAGGCAGTTTTTACTTCAGGTTCAAAAATCGGTTTAAGCTCGGCGTAAGTATCGGTCGCGGCTTTGATATTTTCCAGCGCCCAACTGGCGGAAGGATCGATGAACGGACAGACAACCAACGCTAATCCTTGATTTTGTTGCACCTCCTGTTTAATCCAACTCATCGCTTTGGTTTTTTTAGTTTTGGGGATGACCCAGGTCTTGACGGGAACTCTGCCTTCGGGAAGCTGGTCGATGATTGAGAGATCAAGGTATGAAAAAACACTCAGCATCAAGCTCCGGGGAATGGGCGTGGCAGTCATGGTCAATACGTGGGGCTCGGTTTGGGTGCGTTGACGCACGCCAAACCGGTGTTGTTCGTCATAGATGATAAATCCTGGGTTCAAACTTTCAACCTGATTGAGTAAGGCTTGGGTACCGATAAACAGCCGCGAAGGCTGGGGCTTGATCGTAGTTGTAGTTTTTTTACTTTTACTACCCCCCAGCAACAATTGGGTAGGTAAATCAGGCAGTAGTGAGTTGAGTGTGGCTAAGTGTTGTTCAGCCAGTACTCTGGTTGGAGCGATTAGAAATACGTTACTGCCTGCACGCACCACTGCTTGGCTGGCCAAGCCAGCCACAATCGTTTTGCCCGAGCCGACGTCTCCTTGGAGCATTCGGTTAGCCGGATAAGTTTGCGACAGATCAAGCAGAACTTCTTGAAGCGTTTTGTGTTGTGCCTGAGTCAGGGTAAACGGCAGACGCTTGATCTGATCAGTTAAGTCGATGGAGTTGGTAGATAAACAAATACTGGCGCGCCGCCGCCGATGGAGGGTTTTGAGATGAGTTGCTTGTTGAATTAACAGCAGTAGTTCTTCAAGAGCCAGGCGGCGGCGCGCCAGCTCGATATCCCCAATTTCCTCGGGAAAATGTAATTTTTGAAAAACCTGATTAAACTCTTGCTTAATTGGTTCGGTTGTTTCTTGGATAGGCTGTAAATGATCGAGAATATTTTTCAAGCCGCGGCGCAGTAAGCCTGGCTTGACCCCCAGAGTTGATGAGTAAACCGGCACTAATCTGCCTGTGTGCAGGCCTGCGGTGGCTTTGGGTTTTTCAATGCTTGGCTGTGTCAAGGATCGATACTGAGGATTGTAACTGCCGCTAAAGTAATAGTTTTCGCCTTTCTTGAGAGTCAGTAACACAAACGGACTGTTAAACCAAGATAAATTGAGTTTCCCAGTTTGATCAGACACCACCGCTCGCTCGACACTTTTACTACCTCGCCGAAAAGTAGTGACACTTTCGACTTTAGCCAAGATTGTGGGCAGTTGACCGGGGGTTAATACCGGATTGGCTTTGAGTTCGGCAACGGTCAACATTAAGCGTCGGTCTTCATACCTGATCGGTAGTACCATCAGCAAATCGCCCACAGTTAAGATAGACTTTTTGGCTAGCGTTGCCGTAATTTTTTGGCCAAAACCCAGAACATGATCGAGAGGTGTGTCAAAGGTATACACGATTACCTTATCTTACCACTCACATTAGAACAGATATAAAAGACTGCTACCCAAAATGCTGATCGCCATAAACAGCATACCGGCTATGGCAAAAATCTTGATGAAACGTTGTTTTTGTTTTTTTGTCATACTATTTAAGATAATTTTACTTTGAAAAATTGCCGTTTGCCAACCCGGACCACCATGTCATCGTGTAACTCTACCGGAGATTGATAATCTGTGGGTTTTTGATGAGCATCAACGAGCTCAACTGCTCCCTGAGCAATCAGGCGTTTCAAATTACCAGCGCTCTCTTGGGGCAAACACGCTTGAACTAGGGACAGAATCGAGACACTTGGCTCGACAGCTGGTAAATGAATCTGTTTAATTTCATCTGGTAGTCCTTTGTTTTGCACGACTGTTTCAAAAGTACTTTGAGCAGTCAGTGCTGACTCGTTGTCATGGAAAAACTCGGTAATGGTGCGGGCTAAGATTTTTTTGAACTCCATTGGGTTGGCACCTGATTCCATGGCGGTTTGGTACTGAGCAATTTCTTCTAGAGAAATGTCAGTCAATACTTTCATATAAGGAATGATGTTTTCATCTGCTAGGCTCATTAGCTTGCCAAACATATCTTGGGGATTTTCATTCAAAGCCACGTAATTACCATATGATTTGCTCATTTTGCGACCGTCAAGACCGTTAATAATTGGTGTAGTCAGTACCCACTTGGGTTTATTGCGGTAAATTTTGAGTAAAGTTTTGCCCATCAACATATTAAATAATTGATCGCTGCCGCCAATTTCCAAATCCACATCCATGGCGACACTGTCATAACCTTGAAGCAAGGGATACATTAACTCGTGGGTGTAGATTGGCTGGTTACCGTCTAGGCGTTTCTGGAACATGTCTCGTTCCAGCAGCTGTTGGACTGTGGTCTTGGCCATCAGCTTGATGAAGTCTGGTAACTTCAGCTGATCAAGCCACTCGCCGTTGTGCCTGACGGTAATTTTGGCAAAATCAAGCAGCTTGCTGGCTTGATTTTGCCAATCTTGAAAATTGGCTTCAATCTGTTCGTCGCTTAGCTCTGGTCGGGTTGTGTCTTTGCCAGTGGGATCGCCAATTCTGACTGTACCGTTACCCACCAGCAGAATCACCTCGTGACCAAGCTCAACAAATTGTTGGAGCTTGCGCAGCACTACTGCGTGCCCTAGAGTTAGTAATGAGCCAGTGGGATCAATCCCCAGATAAAGACGAATCTTTTTTTGGGACATTAATGTCTGCAAACTTTGTTTGTCTGGCAAAATTTGCTCAACGCCTCGTGATAATACCTGGTCAAGATGATTGGGTTCGTTACTTAACATCGAGATTATTGTACTACAGCTTTAAGTAAATTAGTTATTGGTCAGTTAATAATTTTCCTGATACTTCCGCCAAGAAATTGATTAAAATTGTAGTGATAGAATGGTAGCTATGTGGTGGAAAGAGATAAAACTACCATGGTTAGTCAGTTGGTACGATATGCTAACACTGAAGTTACGCCGCCTCAAAAGAATGCGCTACAGATACAACAGAGAAATTTCGCCCGCAGCCAAACAAAAAAAACGGCTAATGTGGTTAAAGTGGGCGCGCTATGCTGCCCTTGGTTTCGCTGGACTGTCAGTTCTCTCAATCATTGGTTTTTTTGTGTTACTTGGAGTATATGCCAAAGAGCTACCTGAAGCCGGAGAGGTAATCAGGCAATCAGGTTTCAGTACCAGAATTTATGATAGGCATCAAGAATTGTTATCTGATCTCTACAGTGATCAGAATCGGACTTTGGTCAATATCGCAGATGTACCTCAGCACTTGAGAGACGCCACAGTTGCAATAGAAGATAAAGATTTTTATAAACACAGCGGTTTTGATCCTTTGGTATTTTTACGCGCACCATACTACTTATTATTTGAAGGTAGGTTGGTTGGTGGTTCAACTTTGACTCAACAACTGGTGAAAAAATCGATGCTAACAGATGAACTAAGTTTTGACAGAAAATTCAAGCAAATTTTACTTTCTCTGGCGATTGAACGTAAGTTTGAAAAAGAACAAATCTTGGAGATGTATCTCAACGAGGTACCTTATGGCGGCACGGCCTATGGTATAGGCGCGGCCGCCAACATGTACTTCAACAAATCTGTTAAGGATTTATCTCTGCTCGAATCAGCAGTTTTAGCCGGATTACCCCAGCGCCCCAGTGCTTACTCGCCGCTTTTTGGCAAGAAAGACGAAGACGATCAACTGTTGTGGCAAGTCCGAACCAAAGGTGTTTTACGCCGGATGCTTGAAGATGGCTATATCACGCAGCTGGCTTACGATGAAGCGTTGGGATCATTAGATTCGCTGCAATTTGAAAAAGGACAATCGAGTTTTGCAGCACCTCATTTTGTGTTTTATATCAAAGATCAGCTGGAAGAAATGTTTGGTCCTGAACGAGTTGAGGCCGGAGGCCTACAAGTCACTACAACGCTTGATCTTGCCCTGCACAACCAGGCACAAGAAATTGTGACTGAGGAGATTGAAAAAGTTAAAGACATCAACATTACTAATGGAGCGGTGGTGATGATGGATCCACGCTCTGGTGAGATTTACGCCATGGTGGGAAGTAGAGATTTTAACGATCCAGATATAGATGGGCAGTACAACGTCGCTGTTCAAGGTTTGCGCCAGCCAGGAAGCTCGATTAAACCAGTTGTATACTTAACCATGTTGCAACAGGGTTACAACCCAGCCACAATGATGATTGATTTGCCTACAAATTTTCAACGAAACGAGAACGAAAAACCTTATCAACCAAGAAATTATGATGGCAAGTTCCGTGGTCCAGTCAGTTTGCGCAACAGTTTGGGTAGCTCGCTTAACGTGCCCGCTGTTAAGGCTTTAGGTATGGTAGGGATCGAAACTTTTCTTGATCAGGCTTATGCTATGGGATTAGTGACTCTTGAGCCAACCAAAGAAAACTTACAAAGATTAGGTTTGTCAGTTGCTTTGGGTGGTGGTGAAGTACATTTAATCGATCTTTCGACTGCCTACAGCAGTTTTGCTAATTCTGGATTAAAAGTCGAGCCAGTTTCAATCCTTGAGGTAAAGGATCGAAACGGTAATATTATATTTGAGCATCGCCAGGCAGAAGGTGCGCGGGTGTTGGAAGAGGCAGATGCTTTTTTGATTAATAATATTTTATCTGATGACTCGGCTAGAGCCATGGCATTTGGATTGAACTCGAAACTAAATATCAGTCCAAACGTGGCGGTCAAAACAGGAACTACCAATGATCAAAAAGATAACTGGGCAATTGGCTGGAGCCAAGAGGTATTAGTCGGTGCCTGGGTGGGTAATAATGATAATACTTCAATGAAAACCGTTGCATCAGGTATTTCTGGTGCTACTCCAATTTGGCAACGCATCATGTTGCTGGCGCTTAAAAGTGGGTTTGGCGACCCAGAGTTCGTCAAACCGGATAATGTTGAACAAGCCGAAGTTGATCTAATATCAGGTTATCCCGCTCACGATGAGTTTCCCAAGAGGTTTGAGTGGGTGAAAAAAGGCACCCTCCCTGATTCTCCAGATCCAATTCATGCCAAACTCAGGCTATGTCCCGGTGAGAACAAGCTGGCTACCGATGCCAAAATTGTATCTGGGGATTATGAAAAAAAAGAGTTTATTATTCTTGAGGAACACGATCCATACAGTGAAGATGGACGTAATCGTTGGCAGGAAGCCATTGATGCTTGGAGAAATGAACAAGCTGACAGTAGGTATCGCCCACCGACTGAGTACTGTGGCGATCAAACTGAGGTATTCGTGCGTTTAGATAAGCCAGAAGATAAAGAAAATTACGAAGATACTAAAATTGAAATAAAAGTACGGGCAGATGCTGGATCAGGAATTGAAAAGATGGAGATAATTGTTGATGGCAAAGTTTGGGAAACAATTAATGACAGCCGTTACGAAGGTGATATTAAATTGAAAAGGGGTCGCTATACCATTTGGGTAAAAGCCTACAGTCGTGATGGAGAAGAAACTGAGAGCGATAAAAAACGGATTGGCGTGGGAGGGGAAACCTGGAATGAACCTACTCCCACTCAGGTTCCACCTACATCAACTCCAGCTCCAATACCTACTACTGTGCCTTCACCAACCACCGAAGCTATTAAACCGCCAGTTAAACCGAGTGCCACGCCGATACCAATACTTACGCTCCAGCCAACAGAGCCACCTACTGAAAAAGATTAGGCACGCGGATTTTCACTTGAAATTGAGTTTTTGGCAAATGTAAAAACAAAAACCAGCAGGAGTAATCCAGCTTGTTGGGTGAGCAGGAAGTGATCAAGTGAAAGAAAAATCAATAAAAGTGTAAACACTTGGTTGATTGCTTGGCGATTAGAGAAATTAAGTTGTCTGTAAATACTAATTAACAAAGCAATTCCGATGATTCCTGTTTCTGCTATCCATAGCCAGAGTACGTGATGGGCGGGTTGGATGAAAGCTGGACCGTTGAGTGATTGTCCTGTGGGAGCAAGTTGGGTGGTGAACTGTGTCAACCCCACTCCAAAAAGAGGTTGAGTAGAAAACATAGTGATCGCCTCAGTCGTCAACCAGCTACGTCGATTAATTGAGTCGTTTGTTGGTGATAATTGTGCAGAAAAGTTGATTAGTAAAGGAATGATGAGTAACGAAAGTAATAGAGAAAAAATTAAACGGTGCTGGGTTTTTTTGCTCAAGTGAAGCAAAAAAACCCAAGCTAAACCTAGCCAAGCAGCTAGAGAATGAGCCAAAATTAAAATGGTTAAAACAGAAACAACTAAAATTAGGGAAAAAACTCGCTGATAACCATGTGAACGAGTTTTGTGATTAATTTGCCAATATATCCAAAAGTAAATTACGGCAATCGCTGCCAAGATATTGGGGTGGGCAGTGGTGCCATAGGGTAAGACGCGTTGCTGACCGAGACGATCGACAGAGTAAGCAATGCCTACTGGTTGGGCAATATTTGGTTCACCCAAAAACAGGTAGCCAAATAGTGGTTGTTGGTAATGAGCTTGGAAAATAGCCAAGAAAGCTTGGAATAAAATTGTTAATACCAAGCTGTATTTAATTAGCATCCAGTGTTTGTGTTTAAAGAGCGATTGAACGTGAGTAATAATCCAAGCTAAAAAGGCAAATAGAGTGAGTTTGCCTATTGTCCATAAAGCGATGATTGGGTGTGGAGTAAAAAATTGACGAACAATTAGGATTGAAAAAAGAGCCAAGGGTATTAACCAGTTGCGCAATCTTTGAATCGTTAAAAATTGTTTTATTCTTTGGCAGTTTTTGGCGCAGAACACGCCAAAAACTGCCAGAATTAAGATATCGCTTAGATAAATTTTAGGGATAAGATAATCAATCAACAAACCCTGACTATACGCAGTATGTTCCCACAATTTATAAAATAAGTTTGAAGGTAGGATAAAGATCAGGCCGGCAATCAATGTTGCCATTAAATTTTGATACCTAGTCAAGCTAACATTTCTCATTTTTACATCCAGATTTTGGGATTGAGAAAATCTGTTAATCAGGTAATTTGCCGATCAGCTCACCCAGTTGTTTGGATTTAACGTGATTGACGATGCTCAGGCGGATGGGTCGAACATCAAGATTGCTCAAATTATGCTGCTTATCCCAGTATGTAATCGTTAGGGTAACGTTGCGCTGATAAATATCTTTGAGTGTCACGTTGGAAATTAAGTTGTGATGTTGTTTAATTGTCTCAATCAGCTCTCCAATTTGGACTGTTGATGGAGTTTGGAAAGTTAGATCTTCAATAATTGGGCTCGTTTTGGGGATTGGTTGATAATTGGGGTACTTCTTTGCTAGCTGAAAAAGTGGTGCCAGCTGGAGTTCGCTCTGCACAATATTTTCGTTGGCTGGATCGTGCCCGATCCAGCCAATGCTTTTCTCTCCCCCATCCTGACCGATCAAGACAATTTCTGCTCCTGATTTATCTAGAGCTTTAAACGAGAAACGATCTACGAATAAAGAGGCAAAAATACTTTCAAGTATGCCACGCAGACGCCGGTAAGATTGTCTTGAAGCGATAGCGAGAACTAATTGCTGATCCGGTAGTTGATCCTTCTCCGGATGATAAATATGGGCAATTTCGAAGAATTCTAATTCTGGATGGTCTGGATTTTGGACCAAGGCTTCACCCAAAGATGGTAATAGCGAGCGCCTCAGATAGACCTTGTCTTCTGACAAGGGATTGAGGAGTTTGAGATGTTGATCCAGTGAGTACGGAGAAGATTCAGCCAACCCCGCGCTAACCATCGAGTAAGTATAAAGTTCTTGAATACCGAGGTGGACTAGCAATAATTTCAAAGTTTTTTCTCGATCAAAATGTTGATCAGTCGGAGCATTGAGTGGTAGTTGGCCGGCCATGATGGTGGCCGGCAAACGGTGATATCCATAAATCCGAGCAATTTCTTCTACCAAATCGACGGGAGTCTCTAAGTCTGGGCGGAAAGTTGGTGGAGTGACTAATAGAGTATCTTCAGCTTGAGTGTCCACCTGACACTCAAGCTGAGTCAGAATTTGCTTGATTTGCATTGGCTCAATTTCTACTCCCAGATATTGTTTGGCTTTGGCCAAAGGAAAATTGATTGTAGTTGGTTGAGCTAATTGGGGAAACTCGTCAGCTATTTGACCAATTGCTTTGGGCTGGCAGATCTCTTGATAAAGACGCAGCGCTTGGACGATCACCACCTCGGCTAAAGCCGGATCGACTCTCTTTTCCAAAATTTGGGCGGCGGTGGTGCGGATAGCATGAGTCATACTGGCAAAGCGAACTTTGTCTGGCTTGATCGATTCGAGGAGTAACAAAATATTAGTAGTGTTTTCATCGATTGCTGTATTATGTGTGCCTTTGATTGAGGGTAAATCGATAATCAACCCCTGAGCATTTTTGAATACTACTTCTCCACCGACGGAGGTGAACTCTGCGCCATCAAGAGTCGTAAACTTTTCTCCCTTTTGGGCTTCAACTATCTGAATCTCTCCCCCAGTAGCCATCAGCTTGTCGTAGTCAAAGGCATGACAGGGATGACCTAAATCATGAGTAATGTAGTTGGTAATATCGATAGCACTATCGTGAACATTCAGCTCAATCTGTTTGAGTCGCTTACTCATCCAATCAGGCGTTGGTGTCCTTTGTACTCCCTCAATTACGGCGCAAATCACACGTCGGCACAGCTGCGGGTTGTTGATAATTTTTGGGACTGGCAGGGAGCTAACGGGATAGTTGGCCGGAGCAGTTGGGAGTTGTTTTAGCGAGCTGGGAAAATCGAACTGATTGAGGATGACTGCGGCCTCGCGCGCGAGGCCGCGCACTGAAAAACTGTCAACGCGATTGGTAGTAATCTCAATATCGTAAATTGCTTCGTCGTCTTGATGAATAATCCTTTCGACTGAAGGCCCAGACAACGACAAAGACTTTTGGATTTCCTCTGGAGAAGCATTAGTTTGCAGATGTTCCAGTAGCCAAGAGTGAGGGATGAGGATGTTCATATAAATTATTCTTTATTAAAATTGAGTCAAGAATCTTAAATCATTTGAGTAAAGCAAACGAATGTCATCAATGCTCAAGCCTGGTCTCAAAGTGTAAGTGCGTTCCACTCCCCAGCCAAAGGCAAAACCAGTGTACTGCTCTGGATCAATTCCCCCGGCTTTGAGTACGTTGGGATGCACCATGCCTGCCCCACCCACTTCATGCCAGCCCGATTTACAAAATTTGCACTTATCTCCGTTTACTTGACCAGTGCCAGCGCAAATGTGGCAAGAAAAATCGACCTCAAACGATGGCTCGGTGAAGCGAAAGTGAAAAGGTCTAATCCGGCTGGTTATTCCTGGACCATAAAACTTTTGGGCAAAGAAATCCAGTGTGCCTTTGAGGTGTTGGATGTTGATTCCGCGATCAACTACTAGACCTTCAAATTGGTGAAACATTTGGGTATGAGTGGCGTCTTGCTGACGCCGGTAACAGCGAGCAATGTTGATCATTCTAATGGGTGGTTTACCCCCTACTCTTTCCATCTCTCGGACTTGGCCATTGGAAGTGTGAGTAGTGAGGACTTGTTTGCCGCCACCCACCAGGCTGGGGTGGCGGCGCTGGGGCTGATTGACGTCGTAAGCCACGTTGGTGGATCGATCTGGAGTGTCGATAAAGAACGTTTCCCACTCGTCGCGGGCAGGATGCTCGGGAGGCATGTTGAGACTTTCAAACACATAGTAATCCCAATCAACTTCAGGATAGCGCACACGGACGAATCCCAGTTGGGCGAAAATTTGGGTAATTTCTTCGATTGCTTGAGTAATGGGATGAAGCCGAGCTATATTTAGTTGCTGTCCCGGGATACTGTAATCAAACTGAGACCCTGATTGCTTTGCATCAGAAGTATGAGTTTGCTGGATGGCTAGTTCTAAATCAGTTTTGAATTGATTGAGTTTTTGACCGAATGATTTGCGCTCCTCAATTGAGAGCTGCTTCATCTGGTCAGCGAGATGATTAAACAGACCTTTTTTGGTCAAGTACTTTTGAGTTAATTCGTCCTGTTTGATTCCTCTCTCTAGATCTGATTTGAGTTCTTGAGCAACTGGATCAATTAGAGGATGATAAGTTGGTGAGTTTTGCATGTTGGTAAACTTTATTTTAGCAGAAAAAACCCCCTACTTCGCCCCGCCTTCGTTGATAACTTCGGCGGGGCTTCGTAGGGGGGTAAATTTTATAATGTCTCAGATTTGAGTTGAGTATATCTCTGGGCTTCAGCCCAATGTTTC
>DAOOPX010000010.1:0-14095 GCA_035388465.1 Candidatus Woesebacteria bacterium | reverse complement strand
CGAGAATGAAGAGCTGTTCAAAAATAAGCCTTTACTCAGTCTTAATGAGTACGAAACGCAATTTGGCACGTTGAAACTGAGCTCAGTGGGATTTAGTTCTTTGTCAGAACTAAGCTATCAGCTACTTGTCCAAGCTCAATTGGGTTTGGATGCTCAGTCTAGCAGTAACCTGCTCCTGGGAATTGAGGTGCAGACAAAGGGTTTGCAGGGGGCAAACGCGGGAGCAGAGACGTTCGCCGCAGTTGCGGAACTGCTGCGCGCCGGTGCGGCGCGCAAGTATGCGCAAAGCAGCCAGCCAGCTGCTTTGCCCACCAATCCAGTCCAACAGTCTCAGCAAATGAAGCAAAAACCCCCGGCTCCCCAAAACACCAATGCTCCCAAAAAGCCCAAAGAAACCACCGTCCAGATTGCAAAGAAATAATTCGCCAGATTCGTATATTGTTAGGTTATGGAACGGTTGCGCAAGGCATGGCATGAATGGTGCCGCCGCATTGGTTGCCCGCATTATTGCTAGTGATCACTACATTGGCGCAGATTTTACCCGTGACTCCCTCAGGAATTTTACTTCCGTAGTGAGGATGATCGTTATTGGGATATTCAAGATTTCCTCCAACAGGTAAATTATTACGACCAAAAAAGAAACTGCCGACATTAGGGACAAACACATCTGCGCCAATATCTCCCCATTCTCCGGTGCAATTTGGACAGGTGATATTAATTTTCCACTCTCGATTGGCTTGAATACGGAAAGTAATAACTAAAGAATCCTTACTGGGATCATTACAGATGCCAGTGGGGGGGTCACCACCCGGAGTTTCAATTTGAGGAACGTAACCGCAGCTAGCATCTGTACAATAGACCGGATTCGCCTCGGCTACCGGCTCCACGGTTTCGCCGCAGCTGCCAGTCAAAAACTGTTCAGTTGTTTCACAAGTATCCAGATAATCTCTAACGGCGCTATAGCGAGTGTTGAGCGACTTTTGCACATTTTGCAGATAAAATCCCAGTTTTCCTCCTACCAGTCCTGCGGAAAGTTCGTGGCCCTTTTGTAAAATTTCCCAGCCAAACGTGCGACTACAAGGTAGTTCCCAGCCGACGTGAACTCTCTGGGTGATGGGATCTCCTGTTACAGGATCATACCCGATGATTGGATATTCATACACTTCTTGACAGCTACCGATATCATAAACACCACCTTCCTGCCCCTTGAGAATCCTACCCGATTGCCCGTTCCAGTTGGGTGGTTGAACACGATAGTCATCAAAGGTGTGATCGCGGGTGCCGCCAGTAAAATCAATTTCATCACCCGTGATTTGAATACGATCGAAATCCTCAGAGAGACTCGCGAGCTCATCTTTTTGCTCGCTGTTAAAAAAAGTGCTGGCTAGCACTTCCTGCACGGTATTAATGTCGTAACCCATTGGGTATACCAAAAAGTGTTTAACCTCTCGCTCATCACAGCACCCGGCATAAGGAAAATCGGGATAGGTATCTGTGACGACATGAAAAAGTGACTTTAGACCCCAGTCGCGGGGCATGCCTGGAATAGGATTGTCTGCCAGTGGATCGCCTGGTTTCCATGTTTCGGCAAAAGAGGGATGGCTCTTGCCCCTGGGCTCAATTTGATGAGTGGTGTCAAGATCGCCTGTTTCCGCAACATCTTCATTAGGTACGTTAAAAATCCGGTTGAGCAACTGGGCGCCAAACTCGGTGGTGTAAGTCAAGTGAGCGGGTGGGTTGGTAATTGAATCAACAGTACCAAACGAGCCGTAATCAAGTATTTCGTTAGCAGGTTCCTTCACTAGTTCTTGACAAGTTGGATCAATATAGTTTTCTGGGTTAACGCGATTACTTGTTTGGGCGTTAATGATGTCAACCAGCGCTTTAGCCAGTTCATCTTTGCACTCAGGACCACCGACGCCTCGATCTGAAGCACCCTTCATACACTCTATTTCGTCGCTATGAGTTTGTGAATTGGTATCGTAATAATTAGCCGCTTGGATTAAGTCTATCTTTTTTTCATCCACTGTTGTCTCGATTTCCTCCTGCATTTTTTCTGTCAGCAATGAGTTGCGAGTCAGCTTGCTTGAATCAGTCCAGGGAGTGTTGCCGCTGGTGATGAGAGATTCTTGTTCTAGTTGGGTGGTGGTGAGTACATCTGGAATTTTGAAGGCATTGACTAGTATAGCGTGGTCTGGAGAAGGAGGTCCACCCACCGCGCCCCCATTTGGATGGGTAAAGAGATTAAACATTGTAGTGTACCTTGGATTATTTAACTCAATGGTTGTAATCAAGAAGGCCAAGCGATATGCTCGATCTATGGTCAGGGGTGTATACAGCAAACCCTCGCGCGCAACTAGATTCCAGTCGGTAGTCAATACTTCAGCACAAACAGCTTTAATCGTGTCTTTATCTTGATAACCCAGGATATTGGCGTCTGGCAGCCGAGTCACCGCCTCGGCTGCCAAACTTTTATACTCATCAAGCATTGTTTTGATCGTGAAACCAGTTTCTGGTACCGGTCGAGCATACAGAGCACAAGCATCAGGTAGTGCCAACTTATTGCACATTTCTTCTTGTCTGATCAAAATCCGCACTGAAGCTTCACAGCGTTGTTGATTACTCAGAAGTGAGTTGATTGCGGCAGAGGTTAGCTCAGATTGAGGATTTTCTCTGATCACTGTGTCTTTGAAGCCAAAATACTCATCTAATGAAGCCATCAGATGTTGTTTGTCTTCGATATCACGAAAAACTGGCGTATCAACTTCACGATAATCAACTGTGAGCCAGGAGCGCACGAGATCGCCGATTCCAGGATTTCTTATAAAGACATTATTTTCGCCTCCAAAAACTGCTCCTGGCGGATTCTGCTCAACATAATCTGCCATCCAATCTTTGCCTGCTTGCGTCAGCTCGATTCGAAAGCCTGGAGTAGCACAGTAAGCTTCGTATCCTTGATTAATTAGATCATCGCGAATAAGTTTGAGGTTGGCGTTATAAGGTCCGGCGTCGGCGGGCAGTTGACGATCAATTCCAAGAATGGGATGAAGATAAAATTGGTCATCAGTGGTGTTGTAATCATTGTAGATAGAGGTGTCAAAACCAGCTGGAGTTGTTTGACCTACGCCGCTGCACCAACCGGGGGCGCTTGCGGGGGCATACCCGCAAGCGCCACACTCAACAAGCTGACTTTTATTGGCTTCAAACCAACTGTCAAACTTAGCTTGATCGTAGTTATTGGTACCGACAACACCTCCAGAAGTACATCTACTAGAGTAAAATGCTCTAGTTCTGGCAGCGCTGAAAATATCCCAGGAAGGACCTCCAGAAATAGGATCATAAGAAAAGATCGCAAACATTTTTAATGAATCTTTTTGCCAGTCAGCCCACGAACCGTCAAGCATTTTCGCAATATGATGATCTTCGTACCGTGGGGCAGCGTAAATACCTGTCACTCCAGACTCTAGAGCATAATACGGTCCAGGTATATCAATTTGATCATATCGGCAATTATTGTAATAGTTATTGCTATGCTGACATGCGACGTAGTTGTTTTTATCTGCCGCTACATCATATTCGTTAATTGAACTACCGGAACCAACCCCATATATTGCGTTCATTCCACCAGCGCCGTTGATAAAACTGGTGAAATTAGGATTTGTCTTGTTTACCATTGGTGAAAGCAGGGTGACTTTGGTATTTAGTAATCCTGCTTCAGACAAATGCTGGCGCAAGGTTTGTAAATATGCCGCTACTTGTGGACCAGCATTGTCTCCACCGCCCTCGTTGGTATGGTTTGGTTCATTCCATGGCATGAAATAGACCATTTGTCCTTTAGTATCCAATTTTCCTAAAGTGGCCGTCCAAGCCAGAGCCTGTTCTGCATCAAACGCGTTGCCGGCGTTATATGCTCGAAGAACTACATTAACTCCTTGACCAAACAAAGAACTAAATCCACCACAGTCACCCAATGTGCCAAGAGCAACAACCCATCCACCTTCCTTCGCCATGTTGCGAACTTGACCAACTTGTCCATAATAAGGTCCGACGTTGACCCCGCATTTATTTTGGGCAAAAACAGCAAAACTGTTTTTGCCTAACCAAGAAAACAGCAAAAATAATAAAATTGAGAAACAGCTAGAACGGATTAACACTCTCCATTTTTTTGTCACCTCAATGATTATACATTTTTTTGTGCGGAGACGGGAACAGAACAAAAAGTTATGGAGAGACGGGCGGCGGCTGAGTCCAATTAATGTTTGATGTGGGAATGCGGAAAGATTTGATTGCGTTAATTCCAGTGAACTCAGCCACGAGATTAATAATGATAAACGCGCTGAGGGCAACTACCAGACCAATAACCGAGTAAGTCATGGTGTTGCGTGCAGCCTGAGTGCCTTTAGTATCGCCACCAGAAATCAGCCAACGAAACGAAGCATAAATAAACATGACAAAACCTGCTAAACCAATGACGGTAATAAACACCACAAAAATATTGGCAATTAGGCACTCAAAACCTTGGATGGTGGCGACACCCGTAGCGTTAGCGCTTGACCCAACGCAAACACCGTCCCATTGCTTGGTTTGAGCGTGGGCTGGGGTTGGGGCAAAAAAAGGCACCAGCCCCAGCCCAATAATTATCAAAAATGTAAACAATTTGAGGACAAATTTCATCACAAATATTCTCACTTTTTCACCCAGTTATCTTGAGCCAGGACCAGCTATTGGTTTGATATCGTTAATGATCTGGGTCAACGAGCTATAACCTAAAAAGCGTAGCAACAGGTAAAGGATAGCGTACGAAGCAGCGACAACTAGTAGACCGATTAAAGCCGCCACAATCTTGCTGCGAGCCTGTTCAGTTTTGCCTTTGTCTCCCCCAGACAAAATCCACTCAACCCCACCCCAAATTAACATGAAAAAGACTAAAACGGCTACCAGAGCCATAATCAAGCTCAAAATGCCGGTAAAAAGAGCGGTGAAATCTCTGGCAAAACCAGAAGGAAGGTAGCGATAATCGGGATTATTAGGATCTGAAGTAGTGCCGCCAACTACTGAGGTAGTGAGATAGGTAGCCCCATCTTGATTAGTTACTTCCACCTGCCCAGTATCAGAGTTTCTGGTTGTGGTGGTGGTAGTGGTGCTACCACCCATGACTGAAGTATTGGTACTGCCGCTGGTGGTTTCATCACCAGCGGCAGCAATTACTTCCACGCCTTGAGTCGAGACTAATCCCAAACTCACACAAGTGATAAACACTGCGATCATTATCAACTTGTGTTTCATAACCAACCACTTTCTCTATATTTCAACGTAGTCTATCTTAATTTAACTTCTTTACCCTACATTTTAGGGCCATCAAACATTTTAATTGGTGTGATACCAGTTAGGGTTTCTGTCAAACTAGAGAAACCAAGGATATTGAGTAGGAGCATTAGCAGAGCATAAGAAGCAGCCAAAACGATTAGGCCGATAACCGCAGAAGTGATTTTGTTTCTAGCCTCCTCAGTTTTACCCTTTTCTCCACCAGATGTGATCCATTGAATACCACCCATGATCAAATAAAGAAATACGGCTAGGGCAGCAATACCCATTACAACAGATAACAAGGTGGATAACACGGCACCAAGATTTGCAGCAAAGCCTCTTGTGGCATTAATAGTCCCAATATTTACTGCGGGGACTTCTTCTGCCGCGGCGAATACTTGACCCACGGTGCCCATAAGCACACTAGCTGCAGTTGAGGCAGCAGCAACAATTTTTGTTTTTGAAACGTGCATTTTGTCCTTTTAGTTAGTTTATACCTACAATTACTGTTAATTCTACAACGAACTCGTAACGTTTGCCAAGTCTCAATTGGTTCTTAGCATATTAGCGAATTCTTCTTATTCCATTTAGAGCTTCAGTCAAACTGTCGAAACCCAAGATATTTAGTATCAATCTCAGTAGAGCATAGCTTGATGCCAGTACGAACAAACCAATCACCGCCGTGGTGATTTTGGTTCGGGCTTGCTCAGCCTTGTTTTTATCTCCACCAGAGGTGATCCACTCAAACCCGCCCCAAATTAAATATAGAAACACGGCTAAAGCCGCAATCGCCATGACGAAAGAAAGCATGGTGGTGATGATGCTACCCAATGAGATAGCGAAACCGGGTCCGGCACTAGTTGAGCCGATGAAGGTGTTTTGAGCATAGACCGGGTTGATGATTTTAATCATATATTTAATTTTTAATTACTGGCATGGGTTATTTGGGTCCAATTGATTACAACTTGTTCCATAAGAACAAGTGTACCAATAATCCCACCTGCCCGTTTCTGATTCACATATCCAGACATCTCGATTGTTACATCTGATATCACCTAAGGGGGCACAAGAGGTGTTGGCATATGAAGGATCCGTGCTTTCTTTGGTCGCAGTCGCGTTCGGTCCTTTACAATCTGTTCCCCAAAAATCTAACACACAGACATTAAGAATTTGTTGCATTAGCATAAATAGGGAGATGGTGGCGGAGACCACGATGATGCCAATCACGCCAGTAGTAATCCGTCCGCGAGACTTTTCCAATTTACCCTTGTCACCGCCAGAAGTGAGCCACTCAATTGCGCCCCAAACCAAGTAGAGAAGTAGAATCAGTGCCGAAACAGGTATTACTATTGAAAGCAAACTGCCGACGAGATCGGCAAAGTTTTGTCTATAGTTGCCACTCTCAGAATCTGCGTGAGGGAGGTCTTGATCTACCGCTTCCCTACCTATTTCAAAAGGCAGCGTGGCCGCGTGAGAAGTGAAATTGAGATTTGAACTTAATGCAAAACCCACCAGAATTACCAAAGCAAACAAAATTCCGGTAATTTTGAATTTATTGGTTTTTGCGGTATTCATATATGTTTAATTTTTAACTTCCAGGTGTAATAAACTCAAGATTGAGCAAGTCAAAGTTTTCACCAAACAGCAAGCTACTAATAAATCCGAGAATCACATAGGAGCTGACCAGAATAATCATCCCTAGGGCGGCGTGCATCATTCGTTGGCGCGCTTTGTCTAGTTTGCCAGTATCTCCGCCGGACAGAATCCACTCCAATGCTCCCCAGAGGAAATACACAATTACCAACAGCGCGCCAATCGTCATCGCGTTCGCCCAGAGTCGGACAAACTGGGCTAACAGGGTTTGTCCAGACGAAGCATCTTGGTAGGATTGATCGGTGTCGCCACCTAGCTCGCCAATAGCTGGATTGGTGATTTTAGCCGACACTTCAATTGTTTCGCCAACGCTAAAGAACAGTGTTAAAAAAAGAGTTGCGATTAGAAAAATTGTTTTTTTCATATTATTTTGGTACTAATCCTTCTAACACTGCGGCTGGATTCAAAATGTTGGTTATTCCCAGCACTGAGCCAACTAAACCGACAATCGCATAAGCAAGTACCAAGACCAGCAGTCCAAGGACGCCGTGCATCATCTGATCTCTGGCCTTATTGACTTTGCCACTGTCACCTCCAGAAGTGATCCACGAAATTGCACCAAGCAAAAAGTAGCCAATGAACATGATCGAGCCGATCACAGTGATCATGGCTAAAACATTGGAAATAATTAGCTCCATAGTACTAAACCCACCATCATTAACTAATTCTGAAACATTGGTATAAGCGTTATCATCAAATGGTGAGTCGATGCCGGTGCCGAATTGAGCTTGAGCTGGTGGGATGAGATTTTTCACGATAATTAATTATAGCCTGTTAACGATTATTTTTCATCTTACTGAGGTCTTTCTAAAGCTCCGTATTGAGTAATTGAAGGATTGAGGATAAAACCAGCATCACCGAACACGATCGCGCCAGCTAGAGAAGCTACAATAAACGCCGATACCATCACCACCAAACCAACGATGCTAAAAGTGACTCTTTCTCTGACTAGCGTATGAGCTTTGGAGTCGCCGGCTTGAGTGATATAAATGTATCCAGCGTAAATAAAGTTACCAAAAACGAGCAAGCCGGCGATGATGAAAAAAAGACGCAGTCCAGCTGTCACAAAATAAAAAATACCGATATACTTACCCACAACGGACGAGTCTTTCAAAGCCTCCCAATTAAATAAGTCTACCCCTTTCGGTGGCGAAACGCCGCCGATAAAAGCTGATCCACACGGCTGATTACTTATATCCAATATTGTCATATATGGTTGCTCTTGAACAGTTAGTACACATTTAAAGTTATCAACGCATTGACCCTCATAAGTGCATCTTCCAGAGCATGAGTCGTAGGGGCAAATATCAGCGTTGACGATACCCATACTAGTGCTTAGCAGAAAAGAAAAAATTGTAAGTGACAAAATTGTATTAATTATTTTTTTCATCATGCTAATGGTTCTTATAGTTTTGGATTTAAGATAAATCCTGGGTCGCCAAAGAAAAGAGCACTCAAGATAGCTATTGCCATGTACGCTACAACCAGCAGGGCTAAACCAGCGACGCTCATGGTCAATTTGTCACGCACCGTTTGGTGGGCTTCAGCCTTGCCTTGAGAGCTAATGTAAGTAAAGCCGGCTAAAGACAAATTGACTAGTACCCAGATTCCTGCCACCACGTTTACCACGACCAAAAACTTACTCAAAAAAAAGAACAACGCAATGTTATCTCCTGTACTTAAGTTACCACCGCCATTATTCATAAAGTCAATATTTTGTTCTTCTACTCCTGGGGGAGGATCAATTGAGCCAATGGCGCCGCTAATGTCTGCGTTGACCGAGTGTGGATAGAGTCCGAGTATGACAAACGCCAGAATTGAGGAAAGCAATAATTTCTTATTCATAAGAATTTAATAAGTATATCAGCCCCAGTAATGGTTTGAATAATTTGTACAATCCAGTATGCGCCGAACATGAGACCGAAACCAATGATTACGGCTAGCAAAATCTGTTTGGCTTGATCCAGGCCTTTCTTGCCGCCCGTGATGAAGAAAAATCCAGCCAGGAGAGTCATGAAAAAGATGATTATGCCAGCTACTACGAATAAGTTGTCAACTATAAGATTGACTAAGAATGAGGGAGTGGTGTAAACCTCTTGGACAGGTTGGCTGTTTGATAACTTTAGGCATTCGCCAAGCGGCACTCCGCCAGCACCAGGATTATCGCAGTCTTCAGCTAGGTCCAGAGCACCGCATTCGGTAATACTGTCGCAGCACATAGTTGGTTTATCCGGACACAGGGTCATAGTGAGTATTGCACAGTCGCCCCCCCTAACGGTGTATCCGCAATCAGCAAAAGAAACCGAACTATTTCTCAGCAGCAAAGTGCCAGCCAAAATTAAAGAAAAAATAATAGATCTAGATATTTTTGATTTACTGATGTGCATGTTTGCGCGATCTCTAAAATATTACTATTCCGAATACCACCTCAACAATTTGCCAGATCCAGTAACTGGAAAACAGCAGAATAAATCCAATAATTGCGGCAGAGACGCGTTGTTTACCGGCATCGATGCCCTTTTTACTTGGTGCCTGAATCAAAATTTCGAACCCACCCCAGACAAGCATCACAAACAAAATCAGGCCGGCTAAAGGAAAAGCGAAAGCTAGTAATCGGGAAACAATCCCTCCGGGTGTGGAAAGTTGGTCGGCATAAGCAGACGCCTCATCTTCAAAAATATCGTCTCCACCCGCGTGTTGAAGGGGATTGAGCATGTCGAAGAAGGCATTGGACGGTGCTTCGTAGGGAGTGAATGTCCTAGGGATGGGAGTAGGTGCTGGCGTGAAAGTTGGCGGACCTGGCGTTGGAGTTGGAGTAGGTCTTACTATATCACGACAATCATTTATATATGCGCAGCAGCGGTCTTCATTGGGGTAGAAACAATTTGCAAAAGGAAATATCTGACCCAGATCTTGAGAGGTAACGGGATCAATTTTCCAACATTCGTTGCTGTTACTAAAATAATAACCACATTCGGCCGCATATGTTTTTTAAATTCTTAAGAAGAAGGGTAAAATTATAAACAAATAAATTACCCAAAGTTTTGTGTAATATGAAAATTTATTTTTAATTTTTGTATTCCACATATATTTATCCCCCAAATCCTGGGATTTGGAACACATTGTACCCAATAAATTGTAGGATGGTCACCGAGAAGATGATAAAAAGTAGTCCGGCAATGGCTGAGGTTAACCATTGCTTGGCGGTGTCGGTTTGTTTCGGATCACCCTGGGAAACTGTCAGCATGAAACCGGCGCCCAGGATCATCAGTAGTGCGACACCGCCCCCCATCCCTAGGCCGAAACGTAAAAACACACTGACAATTGTTTCTGGGTCATTGGGAATACAGCCAATTGCGGTCCAGATGCCACCGTATCCATCTTCACTGCCCACACAATCTAAACAACTTTGTCTTTGGTCGCTTAGGGATTCAGGAATTTGATCACAGATTTTGTACTCACTATATGGTGTACCTTGATTATTGGTACCTGTAAATAAATTACTGGCTGTAGTTTGACAAGAATTAGAGTGAGTCGAGCAGTCTTGGGAAATTGAAAATTTTGTTGAACCAATTTTTGTTGAATTACCATTAGCTGAAATAAACACTAAGTCAACTGAATATACATCAGGAGGAAATAAAATACCCGACCTGGTGACAATCCCTCTGTGACTGGTCACGGCAACGCCATTTCCGTCAGTAGTAGTTGGTATGCCGTTGGAGCTAACTTGATGCTTAACTGAGACACTAGCAAGTGGATTACCGTTACCATTCACCACCCTCGACTCAACATTAATTGGTATAGAATCGGATGATTCCAGACAACCTCCTCCATTGCCACCATAGCATCTCTGTCCATTTCTATTTTGATAAACATACAAATAATCTACAATTGCTGGAACAATTTTGTATTTTGCAATCTCACACCATCCAGAGCCCAAGTTCCCTCCGCTAACAGCAATAGTTGTTTCTTTTTCAAATAATCTTGGAAAAGCCGACTCGTTGATTGTGTAAGTTATATTACCTCTGTTTGACCTAACTACAGTAATTTCATCACGTCGAAAACCAGACGCAAGTCGAGTGTAAAAAGCAATTAGTTTATAATCAGTTCCGTCCACAATCACGGGATCACTTGGAGATTTATTGCTTATACTGACAGTGAAACTATTGTTGCTCCCCTGGACATAAGAAGCTTGTCCAGAATAAGTAATACTTAATTTATTACATGTTGCTGCAAAAACGGGAAAACTGTTGGAAAAGAAGATCCAGGATACACTAAAAACCAGCAAAACAATCAACTGCTTAGATAAAAAACCCAAAGCACTAAACCCAGTATTTGTTTTTGCCGTAAACACAGTCCCAATTATACTTGCAAGCGGGGCAGATCCACAAGGGCAAAGCGATAGATAAGTTGGTATAGTATGGGTATGAAATTTTGGATTAAAGTATTGGGCGCGGTGGTTTTAACTGTCACCCTGAGCTTGTCGAAGGGTGACAGAACTCAGTATGACATGATTGGTGTCATTCAGAGCGTAGGTCGAAGAGTGACAACGTTTCCATACTTCGACTTTGCTCAGTATGACAACGTTTTTGCCACTTTCGAAGAAGATGAGCTACAAGTTCAGATTGATGAGCTGGAAAAGCTAAAAAAGATGAGCGAGGCAGCGACCACGCCTTTGGAAAAAGAGGTCAGGAATTTGGAGCAGCGGATTGATGGGGCGCGGGCGGGAATCGCCCGCGCCAAACAGGAGGCGGTCCAAGTAGCCGCAAATATTAAGGAGCGAGAACAAGATTTGGCCGTTCAATACAAGCTTCTTTCCAAGCGCATTCATAACCAATATAAGTACTTGCGCTTGATGGATGAATCGGTGGCTTTATTGGCCGAGTTGACCCAACCCAAGCTCACCAAGGAAATGGTTTATCAAGCGTCAGTTAGAGCCCAAGACGAGTACTTCCTGACGAGCATTGGTCAGGACATTGTTCAGCTCAACCAAGACAAAAGCGAGCTAGAAAAGCGTCAAATTGTGCTCGCTGGCTTGGAAAAACAACTTGACGAACAGGCAGATTTTTTCAAAGGCGAGATTGCCAAGGCAAAAGAATATCAGCGGGAATTAAGTGGAAAGATAGCTGCTTTATCTGCCCAACAGCAAGCAGTTATCAATGCTCGAAGTGGCAGTGCAATTACTAGTGTTGGGGAAGTTCCAATATCTGGGGATATTTATTCAACTATTGCTGGATTTAGACAAAATGCTCCAACAAATAGTTTTGCTGTTTTCACTTTTGGTGCATTCACGCACAGGAATGGTATGAGCCAATATGGAGCAAAGGCAAGGGCTGAGGATGGTCAGGATTATAAGAAAATACTAAAAGCATATTATGGAAAAGAGCCTGAACAAAAAGATACAGGAGGTAATATTCGTGTTGAATCTTATGGTGAAATGGAGTTTGAAACTAAATATCTTTATGGTATCGCCGAAATGCCTGACACTTGGCCAAAAGAGGCTCTTAAAGCTCAAGCCGTGGCGGCAAGAACTTTTGCATATATGAATTATAAAAAAGAAAATAAAGAAATTTGTACTAATGAGAGCTGTCAAGCATTCAGAAAAAGCAAATCAGATAATCCTCCAGATGCATGGAAACAAGCTGTCGACGAGACCAAGGGCATGATATTAGATGGGATAAGTACTCAATATTCTGCGATTTCTGGAGGGTATTTAAACACTCTGGGTTGGGACACAACCGATGGATCAGGTGGAGGAGATTGGACGACGAGAGCGTGGGAGGTAAAAGCAAACGCACCATGGTTTTATAAATCTTGGTATAGGCAAGTTTTACCAGGTAGTTACAGTGATAAGAATAGTGATTGCGGAAGAAAGCCTTGGCTGACACAAGAAGAAATGTCAGATATATTAAATGCCTATATCGTAATGAGAAATCCGAATGGAGCTGAGACAGGAAGAATCCTACCTATTACCATTAACCAGTGTCCTGTCGGAAAAAATCAATCTGAATCACCATACAGCATGTCAGAACTCAGATCGTTTGTTGATAATCCAGTTAAAGCTATCAGTCAAGTTAGGGTCAAAAATAACAATAGTGGACAAACAACCAGTGTGGCTTTTGAAACAAACAGAGGAGAGATTACTATGAGTGGAAATGAATATAAAGAAATTTTTAACATGAGAGCCCCTGGGTATTTGGCCATTCATCAGTCTAGTTTCGCTTTTTTCAATATTGAGCAAAAAAATTGATTGGCTAAACAAACGCTGTATGATACATGCCAAGACATGTTAACAGTGCTCAAGCTCCAAAACTTTCGATCACACAAAAATTTAATCCTAGGTTTTGGTGATAGTGTCAACTTAATTGTTGGTGTAAATGGCAGTGGCAAGTCCTCAATTGTTGAAGCGATCAATTTGCTGGCCACGGGCAGTAGTTTTCGGGCAGATAAGCTGGAAGAGATGGTGGCGTTCGGAGAAGAAGTATCTAGAATTGAGGGAAAAATTGAGAGTGACGTGTTGACAATAATTCTCACTAGAGGAGAGGTACAAGGGAAAAAAACGCAGAAAAGGTATTTTGAGATTAATGGCGCGCGCCGGACGGCGCGCGCCATTAAAGGTCTTTTTTACTCTGTAGTTTTTCGCCCAGAAGACTTACGCTTAATTGAGGGTTCGCCCAGCCGAAGGCGCAGTTTTTTGGACGAGTTGTTGTCGCAACTAAGCTTGGATTATCAACACTCACTCAGGACTTACGAACAAACTTTAGTTCGGCGCAATAAAATTCTCTGGGCCGTGCGTGAAGGCGAACAATCGGCCACCGCTCTGCAGTACTGGAACTTGAGCCTGATCAAGCACGGCCAGATTCTTCACCAAGCGCGTTTAGATTTTGTTCAGTATTGTCAATCGGTTAATTTTCCGGTTTTGTTTAAAATCGAGTATCTTCCCAGCGTGATTGACGCTGAACGCTTGGCGCAGTATTACCCGCGTGAGTTGGCAGCAGGTCACACCCTGATTGGTCCGCACAAAGACGACTTTGTGATCAGTTGTGATGTCCAAGACATTGAGCGGGCTGATCTGACTGAGTTTAAAGATCTAGCCAAGTATGGTTCGCGGGGTCAGCAACGCTTGGCAGTGTTA
>DAOOPX010000009.1:6740-14336 GCA_035388465.1 Candidatus Woesebacteria bacterium | reverse complement strand
CCTTCGATTGAGATGTTGACCAAAATCGCTCAGGGTTTAGGTAAAAGGTTGGAAATTCGTTTTGTAGAGTAACGCTTGCAATACAAGGTGTAATTGTTTTGTTCTTGACAGTTAGCAGGAGAGTGGTAAGGTACAGTTAATCACGAGGAGGAAAACGAACTATAGCTTACGTGGCTATAAGCAACGCCCTCCAATTTTTATTGCTAAACGATTTTTTTCAAAATTTAAACAAACCCGATAGTTAGCAAACTTTTTCAATAAACTCGATTCTGACTTATTATTCGGAATGATAATCCGTAATAATTTGTTCCTTTGGTCTAAGAATTCGTAAAGACAGTAAAAATCACCATCGCCGGAAACGATGACCGCTTTGTGATATTGTTGATATTCAATTGCCGCTGCGTAGAGGACTAACTCAGCGTCAATATTGCCCTTTGTTTTGGAATTTCGTGACATGACAGTCGGCTTGAATACTAAGATGTAATCGAAAGAAGTTAATTTGTGATAAAGCGACTGGTATTTTTCCACATAGCCAATGAACAAAAGTGCTTTAGATACTCGGAACTTGTCTCTCAGGTATCGCCGAAACTTATGGAAGTCCAGCACCCACCCTTGGGATCTGACGCCCAAATTGAGATTTTGGCTATCAATAAACGCGTACACTACAGGCCTGAGCATAACGTCCACGGTAGCGGATGATTCTTTACTTTAGCTGTAGCGAGACCAGCATTGATCGATTAAATGATAAAATACCAACCTATGAACCGAGGGATAGGAAAATGTCGACAAGCGGGCGTTGGGCTTGAGGAAGCGCTTGAATTTAACAAACAAACATTATCCATTATTCATCAGTTGGGAGTACTGCTGATTCGAAGATATCTGGTGGAACCGCCCCAGTTGCAGCAATGCATTGACAGATGGTCTTCAGAACATTTCTATCCATTAAATTTAAGTTCCGATGAGATAAACAATATCGAAGAAGCCTTCGGTCTCCTTGAGACGATGATTGGTCAAGTTAATTATCTTTTCAATCCTGAAACAAAAAAATTATACGACAAGGATGACATGGACAGATTAGTTGTTCAGATAAATCAAGTTACTCAAATTTACTACCATTTTACCGGTGTACAAATAGTTTGGGAAAATCTTAGAGAAGATAATCAAGCTGAATTAGCTAGAATTGCAAATCGCCATCTAGAAAGTTTAGAACTAATTTTTGATGCATTAAATATGTTGATGAATAGAGTTGATCAATTTCTTAATTTGGCAAATTCTTCTGGGTTAGGTACGGGAATTAATGTAGATGAAGAAGAATCTGTTCAAAACTAAATTGCAATTTTGCAATTAATGAGAATAATTAACTTCAAACTGAATTTTATGATCGAGTAGCTTAAGATAGAAATCTTTAACCACTTTTCCATCTAGAACAAAACCAATTTTTTCTTGCATAATTTCTGGAACCATAAATACCTCAGTCACAATTCTTTTCAAGAATGCTAACTCTTCTGGAGTTTCGATTATTTTTAATTCTAGAGACATTTGGTCATACCAAAACTTGGAAACCATATAAGCTCGGAGAGAACTATCACCCCCGTCTTCACTTAATACCTCAAATCGCTCCTTAAGGATGGGGAACACTTTATCATAAATTTTGGTTTTATATTTCTGAAACTTTCCTTCTTGTTCCTGCTGTAATTGAGGGTTGTCTTGATTAGCTAGGTCTTGCATAAAAATGCTATAACAATGGAAAACGATCAACCAAAGCTCAAATCCAAGAAGTGCTAAATCAGTTAATTCATAAATTGTAAATTGATAAGCTAGTACAATAATCTGCTTTTTTTGAAAAGGGGTAAGATTCTCCCATGACACTCTTTCATTTTTGTGATCAAATTTATTGAAAATATCTAAGACAATTTGAGCTTTAACAACTTGATTTTCTGTAATCAAAGAACTTTGGTCTTCTGAATCAGGCGCCTCAGCCGTTCCACTAAATATCTTAATCACAGAATCAATCAGGGCAACTAACTGATTAGATTGACACTCACTGTTGGTTTCAGGAAGAGGGTTTTGATCTACATGATCAACAAACTGAAATCGACTTAAAAACGAAAGATATTGAACTAAGTTATCTGTGAATTCTGGAGAATTATCAGCGTAAACTGTGGACAGTGTTGCTACAACTTTTTTCAAGTGATGATTGAGATGTTCGTTCATATAACGCAAAAACTTACGTCACAATTATCTCATAACAAAGCGGATTATCAATCACAAAATGGGTCAGACTACTCTGTTTGAGTAGCAGGCTCAAGTTAAGATATAATGATGATTGTGTCACAAGAAGGTGAGAAAATTTTTGTACCTCAACTAAGAGGGGAACGATCGATTAGTTGGGAGAGAGTAAGTAATTTATGGCAGACTCTGAGATCATTTCTGCTCGGCGCACGAGTTAGATCAAGCGTAGAAACTGATTTTGAAATCATCCGGGCACAAATAATTTTCAATCAATTCAGTAAATTTATACATAATACTCCGGGTTTCAAAGTTGAGAATCTCGAAGAATTTGTCGCGATGGTTAATCACCACTTTACTCTATTTGAAAAGGAAGCAGAGTATAAACTAGATATCGATAAATTAGCAGCAAGAAGAAGTATTTCTTGTACAGGCGCATCATTACTTTTAGGCATTTGGTATGAACAAGTCTTTGGTATCCAACCATTATATTTAATAATGTTGGGAGACAACGAGCAGCAACCGGGGAAATACGCACACACAGCGGTTTTTTTGACAGAAGTAAATTATCATTCAACTGAAAAAATGAATCGAAGGATTTACTTAAATTGTCGAGACCTTAAGGCACTAGACGGCGCTGTTTTTGAATATTACGTTAATCCTCAACTTGAAAAATCCCATTTGCCTATGTGTCGTAATTATCGAGTCTATGGAAATTTGGCATATATCATCGAAAGGCAAAGACTTCTGGATCAATGAAGCAAGAATCTCACAACTTTAAAAATTATAAACTCTAAATTGCTCAGACTACTCTGTTTGAGTAGCAGGCTCGGGTGAAGTTGTCGCTTCAGTTAAATCAACTTGTTTTAACAGATCATCAAGGCTTTGTGTTTGTGAAGGTTCAGGAGGTTTAGCACTACCTCCGGCTGGGTCAAGTTCTTGTAAGATGCTGTCGGGAGTGGGCGGCTGTGCCTTATCAGGCACAGCCGCATCAGTTGTTCCACTGAATTCATTTAGCGTTGGCGAACTTTCTGCAGCCGGTGCAGGTACAACTGTCTTAGTAGGTACTGTAGCTGAGCTGGTTTTTAAGTTTTCGATTAAGTTCTTGAAACCGGTCTTTAATTCAGCAATTTTTTCCAATTGAATCATATCAACTAAATCTGCGATCATGATGGACAGATCTGCCCCAGGATTAGAATCCGAACTTAAACCAATCTCATCTGTCATGCCAAGTTCTACTCGGATTGATCGATCGAAACCTTTAATTTGAGCTTTCAATTGATAATTTTCAGTTTCTTTTGGTTGGGTATATACGTGTCTCATAATAGAGCTTACACCCGAGCTCAAAGTCTCTAAACTGGTTACAACTTTTCCCATGACCTCTAAGTGAGCAAGAGCTGCGTTGGCTAAATAAATAGTGGTATTACGTGATCCATCCGAATCAGCGGGGTGGCTATGTAACTCATCACGAATTGCTTGGATGTTTTGTTTTAGACCTCGTCGATGCACATATTTGACAAACGCAGTGGTGTTATATAGATACTCAACAATTAACGTTTCCAATTGATCTTGTTGTTGTTTAACCTCTTTCTGATTTTCATCCCTAGAGTGCATTTGTTCTGTGAGTTTATTAATTTCGTCAACTAAACTATGTGTTTTTTGACCACTAAAGTTTTCGGTTGCCGCCAGAGTAAAGTCAGCTTCCTCGCTTGGTGTCGTTACACCAATCTCAACCAAACTTTTACGCATCTTCGTTGCAAGCGTATAATTGGCTATTAAGCGATCACTTTGTTCAGAAACAAGCGTTTCTGGATCCGGTTCGGAAGGTGGTGGACCCGCCTCACCACGATCTAAAACCTCAAAGCTTTGTTCTGACTCGTTTGGATCCTCGTTTGGCTTAGGTTGAATAGCTGTGAGTACTTGATCTGCCATATTGAAACTCCTGCAAATATATATTTAAATATTTTACTAACTAAACTCAGTATATCAAAATTACTGGTTGACAACTAACTACTGTTTAACGCAGTATGGGCGAAGCGATAGTATTACCGGCTTGCCCTAGAAATACATTTTGGGAGTTCGAAACACAGAAAGAATTGGTGAACATTCTGAATGGAACTTTGTTGACGTCGCTTTTCGTTATTTAAGTTTTGTACAGTTCGCCACCAACTTTGGTGAGAGCAATCCAGGGTATGATTATAAAATTTCCTTGGATCCTCATCGTCCTATTTGCCAGTTTATTGGTACATCACCTATCTATGTTGAATGTAAATCAAGTCTGCGTGGCGTTAATGCTCATAACGCGAATCATGATCGTTCTAGTGAGCACGAACCCGCTTTTGATCGGCAAAGATTAATTGTAATTAACTCAACGGAAAAACTAGAACCAGGGCTAGTGGTGGCTCAAGTGGTTCATCAACTAATTGATATCGCGGTTAAGCAATATGGTCATGATGCTCAAACAGTCATCGATGCATTAGAAAAATCAGATCCTCAGTTAATAAGAATGTATGACCAGTTTCAGTCGCGAATAATTCCTTTACCTGCAACGCAACCCCAACAAACATATTCTCAGTCTGAGGGACAAGATGAAAGATCTGAAAAATCACGATTTGCTGAACCTGATACGTACGCTGATGCTAATGACGTAGCATTGTGTTTGACAGCTGCAATACCTGGGATAATTGTCGAAGTTCCGGTAATAACTGCAGCTAAACCTTCAAATTCCAATTCTTGCTTAAGGAAAATTGACCTTCGGTTTACTAATGGTTTGGGGAGTAAGATGATTCGTTCGCCAAATTGGTTCATGTTTTATGATGGTTTGACAGGATCGTCTCGGGGTGCGCCTATCGAGTCAAATCTATCTTATTTCGCTGGCATAATTTCAATGGGTTACGGCTACGAAATGATGACAGCAGAATTATTAGCCCAATTGATTGCTTATCATGGAATGGGTGAACAACTGCTAAAGATCCTCAAAAATCCAAGTTTGCCTCCTCATCCAAATTTATCCGATTTTATCAGTCAATATCACCTTGAGGATGCATGGGATACTTTGTTACAAAATCATTTTGAGTTACTGCAATATCGTGGCAGATGGCTTGAACGAATATGTGGTCATTTGCGAAAAGCATCGAAAAAAGATAAAAGTAATTCAAGCAGAAGAAATACTACAAGAAATCGAACCGGAAAGACAAAAACCCAGAATACTCATAACAATGGTTCTAAAAAAACAGGAACAATTCAATATCTGCCCGCCTCAGCTAGAACTAATTAATTTCTAGATTTATGTTTGAGCACGAAACCACTCAATGGTTTTGGCGATTCCCTCCGTAAAGGGAGTAGTGGGTTGCCAGCCGAGGAGGGAGTGGGCGAGAGAGATGTCGGGGCGACGGCGGACGGGATCATCGCTGGGAAGGGGAAGGAACTCGATTTCGGGATCGGCGGAAGATTGGTGGACGGCGCGGTAGACCGACCGCGCCGTCTCCGTGACTGTCATCTCTTCCGGATTGCCGAGGTTAACGGTTTGATTCTTGGCCGCCGGCTCAGTTGCCAATTTGATTAGTCCTGCGACTAAGTCTGCCACGTAGCAGTACGAGCGCGTTTGTTCACCGTTGCCATAAATCGTCAGTTTTTCGCCACGCAAGGCTTGGTTGATGAAGTTGGAAATGATCCGGCCATCGGCCGGATCCAGGCGTGGACCGTAAGTATTGAAAATTCTGGAAATCCGGGTATCAATGGCGTGCTGGCGCGCGAACACACCGCAAATCGTCTCACCTAGGCGCTTGCTTTCGTCATAACACGAGCGCGCGCCATTAGGATTGACATTGCCCCAATAGCTTTCTTTTTGCGGATGCTCTTGGGGATCGCCATATACTTCACTGGTACTGGCATAAACAAACCGTCCATTACGATTATTTTCCATTAACAACAGCAATAAATTGTCAGTACCAACTGTATTTGCCAAGTATGTTTCTCTGGGATATTTTTGATACCACGGTGGGCTAGCTGGAGAAGCCAAGTGAAAAATCAGCTCAAACGACTCTGGCAGCATTTGTTTAAGCGAATCAAAACTTTGAGTAATATCTAGCTCAACCAAACGAAAACTGGGGTTGGTGATGAATGTGCTTAAATTCTTATTTTTGCCCGTGATTAAGTTATCCACGCCAACCACGTAGTAATCTTGCGCTAGCAAGGCTTCGGCCAAGTGTGAGCCAATCAAGCCAGCTACCCCCGTGATCAATACCTGTTTTTGCATAAAAGTGATTGTACCAAACTCCTCACCCGTGAGATACTACTTGTTGACCGATGATCAAGAACTCTGTAATTATCTTGACTAGCATTCTTATTTTGGCGTTACTGCTGCGCTTGCCATTACTCAGCGGCTCATTTTGGCTGGATGAAGCTGCTCAGGCGCTCGAAAGCGCCAGACCTTGGTCAGAGCAACTCAATTTAACACCAGATTTTCAACCGCCATTGTTGCACCTGCTGACTGCTGTATTCATTCGGATTAACACTGCCGAGTGGTGGTTGCGCTGGTGGGGAGCTGTGCTACCTGGACTGTTCACTATTTGGCTCATTTACCAATTGGGATATAAATTAAATCAAAGTGAAAACTTGGGAAAACTAACAGCTGGAGTTTCTGCCTTGTTGCTGACCACTAGCTCATTTCATATTTTCTACAGCCAAGAGCTGCGCCCCTACTCGCTACCCACGCTTTGGGCAGTCTTGAGCTGGTTTCTGTTACTGACAAAGAAACAGCGTTTATTTGAAAACAAATTTAACACGAATTGGTGGAAGGTTGGTTTTAGTTGGGCGTTAGTTTCAATTCTCGGGCTGTACACCTCATATCTTTACCCATTTGTGCTGCTAGGGCAGCTTGGATTTATCGGCTTTAACTTGCTTGGGTTATGTGAAAAAAAACAAGTTGGGTGGGCAGAGTTGCGGCAGAGTGCCAGCCGCTGGCTGGCACTCTTTCTCATGATTATTCTTGGGTTTTTGCCCTGGTTACCCTCATTCATGGCCCAGTTTCAAGCTGGGCAGTTTCTCAGAGCTGAGTTACCTGGCTGGGAAAGTGTTGTTTCCACTCCGCAGCTTAAAGCGTTACTGCTAACTCCAGCCAAGTTTGTGTTTGGCGTGAGCGATTTATCGCTCACGCCCTACTTCGTCTTAACTTCAATCATGCTTGGCATATTTCTTTCCACATCAATATATTTCTGGTGGAAAAAAGTTCTTTTTTCATCACGATTTGCTGCCAACAAGCAGTTTGTACTCCAAATTACCGTTTTTTGGCTGCTCATTCCGTTTCTTTCAGCTTGGTTGATCTCCTTTTTCGTGCCCGTCATTCAACCCAAACGCGTCTTGTTC
>DAOOPX010000009.1:0-6640 GCA_035388465.1 Candidatus Woesebacteria bacterium | reverse complement strand
AGCTTGGTTGATCTCCTTTTTCGTGCCCGTCATTCAACCCAAACGCGTCTTGTTCCTGCTGCCTGGATTTTATCTAATCATCGCCATGATTTTGTCACCACTCTTGATGCAAGCAAAAACAGCTTGGCAGCAGCACCAGTTTTTCAGCAAAAATCTCGTCCCAGCTTTACTCTTTTGCTTACTTTTTTTTCTGAATCTAACGAGCACGATTGCTTACTGGCGCACGCCGGCACTCCAGCGCGAGAATTGGCGCGAGTTATGGCTCGAGATTGACCAAAAGTACTCTGATCGAACTCCCAAGATTTTTGTGTTTTCCGCACCCTTCGCCAGTTGGGTGTGGTACGACCAACTGTTGTCAAAATTTAGTTTAGTTAACGACTTTTCCTTAACTAATCAAAACGCAGCAAACGCGGAGTTAGCAAAATTCTTGGTTAATAACGCATCACATAATTACACAGCAGCTAAGCTGATTTACTTTGATTACATGACTGACTTAACCGATCCAAACTCTTTAGTTAAAGCCGAGCTCAGCCAGCATGGTTATCTACCCACCGATTTGCTAGACTATCCACAGATTGGTTACATCCGAGTATTTGAAAAAAACGGAAATTAACAAATGAAAATCGGTTTTGATGTCACAAGTTTAATCTATCAACGTGGCGTCTCGCGCTACACTGCCAACTTGATTCGAGCCCTTGGAAAGGTTTCTGGAGTAGAGCTGGCTTACTACGGCTCGAGCTTTGGTAAAAAACAGTTATTATCTCACCTGGTTGATCAAACGTTGCCCGAACCGTTGGTTGAGTCAATTCAAGCATTACCAGTGGGAGTGGTTAATCAATTGTGGCGATTTGGCTTCAACCAAATCGCCCACCAACTGCCTGGCATAGAAATTTTTCATGGGTGGGAGTGGCAACTACCACCAGACAAAAATATTCCCTTGATCGTGACAATTCATGACTTAGCCATGCTTCACTTTCCTGAGACTGCTCATCCCAAAGCACTAGCTGCGCACCAGCGGGTATGGCGCCGGCTGGCTGAGTCCGGCGCCCACGTGATTGCCGTCAGTCGCGCCACTCGAGCCGACGTGATCAACTTACTCCAAATTCCTCCTTACCGTGTTCACTTAGTCCATGAAGCACTACCCACTGAGCTCACTCAAAGAACGGCCAAACTCAGCGAAGCAGACTTACTCCAAACTAAAGCCAAGTTGGGCTTAGACCAAAAACCATTCTTGCTATTCGTCGGTACCCGAGAGCCACGCAAAAATCTGGCTCGTCTGATTGCTGCTTGGCAGATGTTTGCTCCATATGTCGATCTTGTCGTGGTGGGTGAGGTCGGCTGGGAGAACAAGCCAACGGCAGAGTATCAACACCAACCCAAGTATCTTGGCAGAGTTAACGATCAGGTTCTCTCAATTCTATACACTGAAGCGGCCGCTTTTGTCTACCCATCGCTTTTCGAAGGGTTCGGTTTGCCAATTCTGGAAGCATTTCACCACTGGTGTCCTGTCGTCACCAGCAACTCTTCTGCGATGGTCGAAGTAGCTGGGAACGCAGCTGTACTGATCGATCCAGAATCAGTGGAGAGCATTCAAGCTGGGATTGAGTTGGTCTTGAACGAATCAGAAGCTGAACAAGCCGTGCGTACTCAACGCATGGTAATTCGCTTGCAGTTGTTTGACTGGCAAACAACTGCCGAAAAAACTTTACTCGCTTACCAAACTTGTATTGATCATTTTTATACGGACCAACATGGATAAAATTCGGATCGCCATAGATGGCAATGAAGCCAACGTCACAAACCGAGTTGGGAGCAATGTTTATGCTTTTGGGCTGCTCAAAGCGTTGAAACCCCTGATTGATAACTCCAGCCGCTACAGCGCCACTGTTTTTTTACGGCAACCGCCACGTCCAGAGCTACCCAAACCTTCACCTAATTGGCAGTATCAACTCCTTCCTGCTCGTGGATTTTGGGTGTACTGGGCTTTTCCCAGATATTTGTTTGCTCACGCAAATGAGTTTGACGTGTTGTACTCACCAGGACATTACTTACCGCTTATTTCACCAATCCCCACTGTTGTCTCAATCATGGACTTAGGTTTTCACCATTACCCCAGCAACTTCACTTTTGCTGACTGGCTAAAATTATCTATAGGTACCAAAAGATCGGTTCAACAAGCCCAAAGAATTGTTGCCATCAGCCACTTTACCAGGTCTGAATTAATGCAACACTACCATTGCGGATCAGAAAAAATCTTGGTGGCGCCACCGGCGCCACCAAAAAAACTTGAGTTAACAACCGACCAACTCACCCAAATTCTCCGTCCTTTTAAACTTAATCAACCATTTTTTCTCTACCTTGGTACCCTCCAACCGCGCAAAAATATTTTGAACCTAGTCAAAGCCTATGAAATCTATGCCAAGAATTTCCAACCAAGTAAGCAGCTGCCTGAGTTACCTAAGTTGGTGTTGGCTGGTAAAGTTGGCTGGCTAGCCCAACCGATTCTTGCTGCAATAGAAAACTCACCGTTTCAGAAAGAGATTGTCCGTCTCGGATTCGTCACCGATCAACAAAAAGCGGCACTTTTAACTCGAGCATTGAGCTCAATCTCAATTAGTCAATACGAGGGCTTTGGCATTCCAGCGCTCGAAGCACTCCAATACGGCACTGTCCCGATTGTGGCCAATACCGCCGGCTTGCCTGAAGCAGTCGGGCAAGCCGGCTTTCACGTCTCTCCCTACAGTCCCGTCAAAATTGCCAATCAACTCGACCACGTCACTCGACTAAATTACCTCGAACGGTTGCAGTTACGCAAAAAAGCCCGAGCGCAAGTGAAGCAGTACAGCTGGGAAGACTCTGCCCAAGTAGCGCTCAAAGCCATTCGTCAGGCAAGCCAACATGCCAAGTAAACTCAACTCGCCAGTAATCTTAGCCATCGACCCAGGTTTTGATCGAGTCGGCTGGGCGGTCGGGCACAAGCAAGCGAATCAAGTGATTACGACCGCCCACGGCTTGATCCAGACTGATCGAGCCACATCGCTATTCCAACGTTACTTTCAGATCCAAAATCAAGTCCTGCAAATTATTCAAGAACACTCGCCCAAAATATTGGCCATCGAGAAACTCTTTTTTGCCCGCAACAAAACCACTGCGCTGAAAGTCTCAGAGGCGAGGGGAGTGATTATCATTACTGCACTCAACGCCCAAATGGAGATTATTGAGCTCACGCCCAATGAGATAAAGTTGGCCGTCGCTGGCGACGGCCAAGCCGACAAACTTGCTCTAGAAAAAATGGTCCGCCTTCAACTTCGTTTAGAAAACCAAAAAATAATTGACGACACCATCGATGCCCTGGCAATTTTAATCACTGCCTGTTTCCAATAAAATCTGCTATGATCAGCCCATGATTGCACGCCTCACCGGTCAACCAATTATTGATCAAGAGTCATTAATTATGGATGTCAATGGGGTAGGTTACGCCGTAGCCGTGACTCACTCAGTCCTAGCCAAACTTAGTGATAAAAACCTTGTTTCAATCTTCATTTACACCCACATTAGTGACAAAGCAGTGGAGCTGTTCGGATTTCTCGAAACAGCCGATAAAAAACTGTTTGAACTACTGCTGACAGTCAGTGGCGTAGGCCCAAAAACTGCCCTTAACATCAGTGAGAGCGGCGCTCAGAATATTACTCAAGCGGTCCAGCAGGCAGATGTCCAATTTTTTACCAAAACTCCCAGGGTTGGTAAAAAATTAGCTCAAAAAATCATTATCGAACTCAAAAGTAAGCTCGGCAGCTTGCGAGAGCTGGAGCTGGGCAGTATTACCGATCCCAAGCAAAAAGAAGTTTACGACGCCTTGTTAGCGCTTGGGTTTGAGGAACAAGAAGCGCTGCTCCGCCTCAAACTACTTGATTTTTCCCAACCGCTAGAAGTATTAATCAAGCAGGCGCTAAAATATCACCAGTAATCACCACAGATGACTAAAATACCAACGAACACGATTCTAGCAAATACTCCAGAAGAAGAGTTGTTATTCTCTTCGCTGCGCGCCCAAACCTGGTCACAATTTCATGGTCAAGAAAACTTGAAACATGCATTATTAATTGCTATCCAGGCAACTAAGGAACGCCACGAGGCTCTCGATCACGTCCTGCTTTATGGACCGCCAGGACTTGGTAAAACTACCCTGTCACATCTAATTTCTAAAGAGTTGGGCGTAAATATTCGAGTCACATCTGGCACTGCCATCAGCAAAACTGGTGACCTTGCCGCAATCCTAACGAGCCTGGAGCCAGGTGACGTGCTGTTTATCGACGAAATTCATCGCTTACCCAAACCTGTTGAAGAAACACTTTACCCCGCTATGGAAGACTTTGCCCTAGATATTGTGATTGGCAAAGGTCCTTCAGCCAGAACTTTACGTCTTGATTTGCCCAAGTTCACCTTAGTCGGAGCCACCACTCGGTTTGGCTTGCTCGCCGGACCGTTTCGCGACCGGTTCGGCATCGTCCATCGCTTGAATTACTATCATCCAGAAGAGTTAGTGACGATTATTGACGAAGCCTCTCACAAGCTGAGTGTCAAGTTAGATAATCCTGGCGCGCTGGCCATCGGCCAGCGCGCCCGCGGTACACCACGCATTGCCCTCAAACTGCTCAAACGCATTCGCGACTACGCCCAAGTTGAGCACATTGCCGAAATCACTGCCGCCACCGTGGTCAAGGCTCTGGATATGTATCAAATTGACTCACTTGGACTAGATCAACACGATCAAATGTTACTCGAACAACTAATCAAACATCATGGCGGCGGCCCGGTTGGCTTGACCACCTTGGCCGCCACTCTCAACGAAGACACCGGCACCATTGAAGAAGTCATTGAACCATACTTACTTCAAATTGGCTTCCTCAAACGCACCCCCAAGGGTCGCGTAGTAACCGAAATTGCCAAAAAACACCTTGGGTTTTAATTGACCTATAATGCAAATTTAATTAATTAAAATTGATTTACTCTAGCTTTCAAGCAAGATTGTAATGTGCGTCGGTTTGTTTTAGTGAAGTCAAACATGTTTTTTTCACTTTTTTTCTTTATATAAATTCGTATATATGATTTTATATAAAAGAATTTTCTATAAAAAAACAATTGATCTTCGTCAATCACCGTGACATTTCGAACGGATGTAACCCTGACCCGCCTGCCTTTCCTGCCATCGGCGGGGGGTCAGGGCTTGTCGAATGAGTGCAACACTACATACTTCAACTCACTTCGTTCGCTCAGTATGAAAATAGACTCACTTTAATCACTCAGTATGACAATGCTACAATTAATTTCATGCTTAACAAAATCGTCCGTCGCTTGAGTGCAATTTACTTGGAATTTATTACTGGTTTTCTCTGGTGGGGAGTGGGGTACTGTCCATTTCACCATGCGCGTCGGTTTTTTTATCGCCTGTTCGGGATGACCATTGGCAAGGGCTCGACAATTCATATGATGGCGCGGATTTATGATCCGCGCCATATCCAGATCGGTAAAGACTCAATTATTGGCGAGCGTACTACGCTTGATGGCCGCAAACAACTGGCGAACTCGCAAGGAGGATTAACAATTGGCAAGCACGTTGATATTGCATCTGAAGTCATGGTCTGGACTAGCCAACACGACATTCATAGCGACGATTTTCATGCTGAAGAAAAAGCTGTAACTATTGAGGATTACGTGTTCATTGGTCCACGGGCGATCATTCTTCCCGGTGTGACCATCGGTTACGGCGCCGTCGTAGCCGCCGGCGCCGTCGTCACCAAAAACGTCGGAGCTAAACAAATTGTTGCCGGCGTACCGGCAGCACCCATCGGAGAACGAAAAGTCACTGAACTAAACTATTGCTTGGGTCGCGCCCGCTGGTTCCAGTAAAAATTAATTTTTGAAAAAAATCCTACCGCGGTACGGTCATCAGCGCCAATTGATCTCTTATCTCCTTGATTGTTAGTTTGATACCAATACCAACGACAGCCACCTCTCTGATTTTGCCCCGGTGGTCAATTGAGTATGTGTTTAATTTTGCATTCCAATCAGTTTTCACTGTAATACGACCTGGAATCGCTATTCTACGAGCTTCCTGCTCAATCAGAGCTGCGTTGGCATTATTTACCGCATCAACAGGATCAATGTTTTTATCAACCCTTTTTCCTGACAACGCAGCTTTCATTCGAATAATTAAGTTAGAAAAGACACTAGTTTTATTAATAGTTTCCGGATCGTGGTAGGAGTTTGGCAAAATACCGCTACCAACCAGTTCTCTTGGTAAAGAATTTATCTTATCCTCTAGTTGTGGTGCTTCAATCATAATAAATACAACTATAACACTGCTGGATATTTCAATCAACTCAGTAGTGTGCTTATAATAAGATTATGATTGAAGAGCAACTGTCTAAAGAAAACTTGTTATTAAGCGTTGTGGTTGTCTCCTACAATACTGCCCAGATTACGCTTGATTGCCTCAACGCATTAATCAACGAGATCAACTTTTCTCCAAATCTTGTAAACAAGACTGAGATCCTCGTGGTTGATAACGCTTCCCACGATCAATCGGTACCAGCCATCGAAAACCTAATCGTAAAGAATAATTTAGAACAAAGTTTTA